>JAGWJK010000863.1 GCA_028865845.1 Rhizobiaceae bacterium | reverse complement strand
ATGAAGCGTCGCGCGAGGTCTGGCTCGCCCCTGAGACAGGTGCGCTCGCGGCGATGAAAAAAGGCGCGATCGCAATCGAAAGCTCGACCTTGACGCCAGATTGGATGCGCGAGCTGGGGAACGCCGCAGCTCAGCTCGACATTGCCCTTTTGGAAGCACCTGTCGTTGGTTACCGACCGCAAGCCGAGGCGGCCCAGCTTGTTTTTCTAGCCGCCGGCAATGACGATACCTTGAACCGGGCCGCACCGGTTTTGAGGAATATGGGCAAGACCGTCCACCATGTCGGCACGCTTGGTTCGGGAGCGTTGCTCAAACTTGCGACCAATGCACTTCTTGGCGTCCAGGTGACCGCCCTTGCCGAACTCATTGCTTTATTGGAAAACAATGGCGCCGACGTCGGCGGGGCCATAAAGGCGATGTCATCGACCGCAGCCTGGAGCCCGGCGGCGACGCATTTGACGAACAGCATGATTGCCGGGAATTTCGCCGCCCAATTTCCCGTCAACCTCATAGAGAAGGATTTCGCATATGCGGTGGGACTTGCGTCGTCTCCAACCATGGTACCAACAATCGCGGCCGCCCGCGCAGTCTTCTTGCGGGCGATCGAACAAAACCTCGGCGAGAAAAATATGACGAGTGTGGTGCGTTTATTCGCAAAGTAGTGTCGATCCGTCGTCTACGCTGCGGCGACCGTTTCCTCGCGATCGGCTGCGAACCGGCGCCGATATTCTCCAGGCGACAGGCCGACCAATCGCCCGAAGACCCGCCGGAAGGCGGCGGCATCCTCATATCCGACCGACCAAGCGATCTGATCAACGGTGCGTTTGGTGAACTGCAACAGCTCGCGCGCTTTCTCCATCCGCACGCATTGGGCATATTCGGTTGGCTTCATGCCGGTCGCCGCCTTGAACCGCCGCAAAAAAGTCCGTTCTTCCAGGCCGGCTTCCCTCGCCATATCGGCGACGCCGACGGCTCGGGCACCTTTCGCTTGCAGCCAATGCTGCAGTTTTAATATCACCTCGTCGCCGTGCGACAGCCGAGGGGCAAAGCCGCCGTAGTGGCGCTGTTCGCGTCCACTCGCGTCGACTAGAAAAAAGCGGCTGGTTTCGATCATGATGCTGGGACCGAGAAGACGGTCGATCAGCCGCATGCCGAGGTCGGTCCAAGCCATCAGGCCGCCGGCGGTGATGATGTCCCCGTCATCAATGACAATTTTCCCCGGTTCGACATTTATATCGGGAAACCGTGCTTGAAGCAGGTCTGCGAACATCCAGTGCGTGGTCACTGATCGACTGCGAAGGAGCCCGGTTTCCGCCAGCAGAAATGCACCACCACAGTTCGAGGCGAGCACCGCACCGCGCCTATGCTGCACTTTCAACCAGTGCGCAAAAGGGCCGGCCTCCTCAGTCGTGATCGGGCCAGTCAACCGGCCCGGCGCCACGATGATGTCGGCCGAACCATCAGCTCCCGGATCGGTATCAAAGCTGCGGCTAAATCGCCCGGCCTCGTCCGGTGACCAATGGCTCAAACGCAAGGTACGACCGCCGCGCGCCGCGGAGAAATCACTTGCGGTCATCAGCATATCGGTGAGGCCGTGAACCATTGCGGATTGGCAGCCGCGATAAAGGAGAATGCCGACTTCGTCCGCCGTTTTGTGATCGGACAACGCCCCCCGCAATCCGATTTCGGCAGCCTCGGCTGGAACAATCATCACGCGATCCCCGATTGTCAGTTTTGGCTCCGATATTGTCGGAAGCCCCAATGCCGATACTGCTCCATGTACCGTAGTTATTCAATCGCGGGACGGGATTGCTCCTCCCCAGGTCAAACCAGAGGAAAACGACAATGGCTACGATTACGACGACTGATGGCATCGAAATCTTCTACAAGGACTGGGGCTCCAAGGACGCCCAACCGTTGTTCTTCCACCATGGCTGGCCGCTGAGCGCAGACGATTGGGATAGCCAGATGATGTTTTTTCTGGCCCAGGGCTACCGCGTCATCGCCCATGATCGCCGTGGCCATGGCCGCTCGACCCAGACGTCGGAAGGTCATGACATGGACACCTACGCCGCCGATGCCTTCGCGGTTGTGAAAGAACTCGGCCTGACCAACGCCATCCACATCGGCCATTCGACGGGCGGCGGCGAAGTGACGCGTTACGTCGCCAAATACGGCAATGGCCGTGTCGCCAAAGCCGTGCTGATCAGCGCGATCCCGCCGACATTCATGCAGTCCGAGCGTAATCCGGACGGTGTGCCAAGAGCGGTCGTCGACGGCATCCGCGATGGCACTGCCAACCATCGCTCTCAATTCTATCAGGACATCACGATCCCGTTCTATGGTTTCAATCGCGAAGGAGCCGTCGTGTCGCAGGGAATTCGCGACAGTTGGTGGCGCCAAGGCATGATGGGAGCCGCGATCGCGCAGTGGGAATGTGTCCGCGTCCTATCCGAGACCGAATTCTACGATGACCTTGCCGTCATCGATGTCCCCGTGCTGGTCATGCATGGCGAGGACGACCAAATCTGCCCATTCACCACCACCGGCGCCCGGTCGGTCAAGCTGGTGAAGAACGGCAAACTGATTTCTTATCCGGGGCTTCCCCATGGCATGCCGACGACCCATGCCGACATCATCAACCGCGATCTTCTCGCGTTCATCCGAAGCTGAATTGACGGCCGCCGGCAAAAAAGGTCGTGGGTCGAATACGCAAAACGAACGCGCTCGACCTCACCTTTTCGCCAAACGGAGCCGGAACCCGGAGATGAGACCGCTTAAGGCCTCTCTCCTTTATCGATACGGCGTTGAATGTCGTCGATAACGGGCAGCAGGTCAGCGACTGTGTCGATGACATAGTGGGCACCATGAGCCTTGAGGCTCGCCGTCGCGCGCTCACGAATGACGGAAAGTTCCTCGGCGGGCAAGGTATTGGCTTCCTCGACCGTCAGTCCCGCCTCATTGCCGCTCAATGCCACGCCGACGGTCCAGCAA
>JAGWJK010000862.1 GCA_028865845.1 Rhizobiaceae bacterium | reverse complement strand
ACGACGCAGCAGGCCGATCATCTCGTTGACCCAGGGCCAGCCGGCAAGGCCGGCGACGACCCGCAGCTCGGGGAAATCGATACAGACATCGTCGAGATAGCGCGGATGGCCGAGATCATAGGCGCGGTCGTTCGCGTAGTTCATCGCCGTGTAGATACGGACCGGCACATCGAGCTCGGCCGCCTTCGCATAAAGCGGATAATACCGGCGATCATTTGCCGGAATGCCGTTGTACAGCGCAGAAAGCCTCATGCCGTTCGCGCCTTCTTCCTTCACCAGCCGCTCGAATTCACGGACGGCGCGCATGCCGTCTGTCGGATCGAACGTGCAGAACGTGAAGAAGCGGCCTGGGTATTTGGCGTGGATTTCACCGGTTTTGCGGTTTTCGGCGCCGACCAGCAAGCCGCACTGAATGCCGGCGGCATCCATGTCTTCCACCAGCTTCTGCAGGCCGCCATCCTCTTTCGGCTTGGTATCGCCCTCCGGGCGCTCCTTGGCGCGAAAAACGCGGCTGTAATTGGAAAAGCCATAACCGTCAGGGCGCGGCAGGGATTGTGCGAAGGGTGTCCCCGGGCGGCCATGAGCGATGTGGTCGAGCTCCGGGTTGGTCTCTGAACGGGGTAGCCCGATCTCCATATCGATTACACGCGTCATCGGTATCTCCTCCCTGACAATGCCCATCCGATCGCCTCTCGACGGATAGCGGTACTCTCTGCTCAATTTTGATTATGTCAATATGTTATTCTAAAAAATGTATAAATGTCGATTATGTTGACATTTATAGCGATTGCAGCATTATTATTTCGCATTGCACACTTAATTACCTCCGCGTGCAATTGAATTCCTTTAACGGCCGTGGCAGGCTCGCTGCAACACTAGAAATTGTTTTGAATGGTCCTGAATGACATCGAACGAAGCCGACATGGACGAACTCTCCACCGCTCTCGATCGCGACGCCGGCTTTGCAACGACGCTGGCCAAAGGGCTCGAGGTGCTCAGGGCGTTTCATCATGATCGGATGTCGATGAGCAATGTCGAGCTTGCGTCGGCGACGGGCATCAACCGGCCGACCGTAGCGAGGCTCACCTACACGCTCGCGAAATTGGGCTACCTTAAACAGGAAAAATCCAAGTTCAGGTTGAGCTGGTCGGCCCTGACCCTCGTCAGCCCGTTGCTCGCCAGCACGAAGATCCTGCAGATTGCACGCCCGTCGATGCAGACGCTTGCGCAGGATGTCGGCGGCACCGTCTCGATCGGGGTCATCGATCGTGCGAATTTCCTTTATCTCGAGACGTCGCGCGTGAACGAAAACGTCTGGACATCCCAGGATCTTGGCTCGATCGGGCCACTTCTGCCGGCCGCGATCGGCCATGCGCTTTGCGTCCAGCTGAGCGAGCAGGAATTCGGCCGCAAGCTCGACGAGCTTCGCAAGGCCTCGCAGGAGCGCTGGGATCAATATGGCGCGTCGTTTCTTGACGGCGTCGAGTTATGCCGCATACGCGGTTATTCGATCGTCCGAGGCACCTGGATACCCGGCACTAATTCGGTCGGCGTGCCGCTTTTACGAGACAAGAACGGTGAATGTTTTGCGATGAACTGCCGCGTACCGATCTTTCGTCTCAAGGGCAACCAGATCGAGGATGAGATCGCGCCACGTCTGAAATCGCTGGCCGACAATGTCCGCAGCCAGCTGCAATTCGTCCTGCCCTGACGCGGCCTTTCTACTCTTTCCTAGCAATTCTCTGTCCGATCTCTGCGAGCGCGCCTGCACGTTTTGCCACTTCAAGGGCGTCGCCATTGCTGGCGTTGCCCTGTAGTGCGCGCGCCATGACCCCATGCAGGATTGCCGCCAGCCTGTAAAACGACAAGGCGAGGAATATCCGCCAGTCCGACGGTGGCGGCCTTTCGGCCAGTTCGCAGTAGTATTGGACGATCGCCTCTTCTTCAGGAATACCCAGTTCTGCGAGGTCGAGACCGGCGACACCCCGGCTGTGCGCGATGCCCGCTTCTATGTGATAGGGCATACAGAGATAGGCCAGGTCGCTTAAGGGATGGCCGAGTGTCGACAGTTCCCAGTCGAGTATGGCGGTGACATCGTCGTTGCTCTGTCCAAAGCAGAGATTGCCGTGTCGGAAGTCGCCATGCGTGATCGTCGTTTCTTCCGCTACGTCCTGGCGTTCGCGCAGCCAGTCGCCAAGCCAGGTGAGGGCCGGTAATTCGCCGGCGGCGAGCGAAGCCCGATACTGCTTGCCCCAGCGCTCGACTTGACGCGCGACAAAACCGGTTCGTGGGCCATAGTCGCAGAGACCAACGGAATCGATATCGACCTTGTGCAGTCTGACCATGGCCTCGACCGTGGATCGATGCAGTCGCCTACGCTCCCCCGGTGTCGTATCAGGCATGATCGGGTGATCGAAGAAACGACCCTCAACGAACTGCATGATATAAAAAGCGGTTCCAATGATTTCAGCGTCCTCGCAGAGCGCCATGACCTCAGGTATCGGGACATTGGTCGGGCTGAGCGCGGCAAGTATCCGGTACTCGCGCTCAACATTGTGCGCCTTCGGCAACAGTGACCCCGGAGGCTTTTTGCGAAGTACCACCTTGCCGCCGTTGGCCTCGATCAGGAATGTCGGGTTCGACTGTCCGCCCTGAAATTGCCGGATCAGGAGAGGTCCGCCAAAATCCGGGAGCGCTGTGGCCAGCCAATCGGCCAAGGCCGCTTCGTCGAACCGGTGCGCAGCAATCACGGGAACGAGGACTTGTGCTGTCGAGGTCATCGGTCAGCCTATTGTCTCGCCGCCATCGGCAACGATCATGTGGCCGGTGATGTACGCTGCTGCCGGGCTTGCGAGGAAATGGACAATGCCGGCGATATCCTCGACCTTGCCGAAACGACGCAAGGGCGTGCGGTTTTCCATTTGTGCCCGGCGTAAAGGATCGTTGACCAGTTCACGCGCGAAATCGGTATCGACCACGCCGGGCGCGATCGAATTG
>JAGWJK010000861.1 GCA_028865845.1 Rhizobiaceae bacterium | reverse complement strand
CCGAGCGAAAGCAGGATGCCGAGAGCGACGAGCAGGATCAGCGCCTTGCCGACCAGCCAGATGGGGTTGGCGCGGCGAGCGTGGATAACGGCCTCAGTCACGATGAATGCGTCCTTCGCTGGCATTGTTGCGGTATTGCAGCGCGATCAGGATGCCCTTGCACCAACGCAGCGACAAGAGCGAGAGGATGATGGTCAACGGCGCAAACAGCAGGACAAGCAGCCAGATCGGCGGGCCGTAGTTGACCTGAAGCCAGAGCACCAAGCCAATGACGATGAAACCGACAATGAGGATGACGAACACCGCCGGCCCATCGCCAGCATCCGCAAAGGCGTAGTCGAGACCGCAGGCCGAGCAATGCGGCTTTACAGAAAGCAGCCCCTGAAATAGTCGGCCATTGCCGCAGCGCGGGCAACATCCCTGAATGCCGACCTTGAACGGATCGACCGGGGGAAAAAGGGCGCTGTCCTGGTTTGCGTCTTGGTCTGAACTCAAGGTTTAATCCTGTTCGGTCTTCCATTCTGGGCTGATGTCATCAGTAGCGATCCTGCTCGCGCCCGTCTAATGCAAAAGCTTACTGCCGCTACACTTGCTGAAATACGGGACTTGTCCATGTACCATAATGTCGCCCCTGTCAGCTTTGGGGCCGGTGCGTCGTGGTATGTCGGCGTGACGGGCGAGACCCGCGCCATTTTTCGGCGGGCGGACTGTCGCCACAGATGGAATTGCATATGGACAGCAATGGAAATATCGAGCCCGGCCATATCGTCATCCTGAATGGTGCACCACGCTCAGGGAAATCGAGCATCGTCGCGGCGGTCCAGGACAGGTTCGACTGGCCTTGGATGAATCTCGGCGTCGATGCCTATGCGAGGCACATCACGCCAACGCGCTATCGGCCTGGTGTCGGCCTGCGTCCCGGCGGCGAGAGGCCGGATATCGAGGCGCTGGTGACGACATTCTACGCCGCGCTCTACACGTCGATCGCAGCTCATAGCCGGCTGGGGCTGAACGTGATCGCCGAATTCGGCCATCACGACGCCTATTCCCGGCCGCTCGGCATCCTGCCGCATTGTGCCCGGCTTCTTGCCGGACTGCCGGTGCTCTTCGTCGGCGTGCATTGCCCGATCGAGGTGATCATGCAGCGGCGGATGGCAGAAACCGCCGAGAGGCGAAACGACTATGTGCCTGTCTCCACGCAGGATGCCATTCCGGCGCCGGTTGTCCTCTGGCAGGCCGAAGTCCACAGACCCGGCATCTACGATCTCGACGTCGATACGTCCCGGCAGAGCCCGGAAAGCTGCGCCGAGGACATCAGGCTGCGGCTGGAACAGGGCGTGCCTCGGCCAAGCGCCTTCGAACGTCTGGCCGCGCTCGCCTGACAGCCAAAGAAAAAGGCGGATGCCGAAGCACCCGCCTTTGATTTCAGGCTGAAGGGACCGCTTAGCCGGCGGCGATAGGCGCGCCCCAGCTGCCCCAGATGTAGATGCAGAAGAACAGGAACAGCCAGACGACGTCGACGAAGTGCCAATACCAGGCGGCGGCCTCGAAGCCGAAATGCTGCTTCGGCGTGAAGTCGCCGCGAATGGCGCGGATCAGGCAAACCAGCAGGAAGATCGTGCCGATCAGGACGTGGAAGCCGTGGAAGCCCGTCGCCATGAAGAAGGTCGCGCCATAGATCGAGTTTCTGAACGCGAAGGGCGCATGCGCATATTCATAGGCCTGGACGCAGGAGAACAGCGCGCCGAGCAGCACCGTCAGCACGAGGCCCTGGATCAGGCCCTTGCGGTCATTGTGCAACAGGGCGTGGTGCGCCCAGGTGACCGTGGTGCCCGACAACAGCAGGATGATGGTGTTGTAGATCGGCAGGTGCCAGGGATCGAGGACCTCGACGCCCTTCGGCGGAAACTGGCCGCCCAGGAAAGCCGTGCGCGAAGCCTGTATCGCTTCGTTCGGGAAGAGGCTGACGTCGAAATAGGCCCAGAACCAGGCAACAAAGAACATCACCTCAGAGGCGATGAACATGATCATGCCGTAGCGCAGGTGTAGCGAGACGACGCGGGTATGCGCGCCCGCATGCGCTTCCTTCACGGTGTCGGCCCACCAGCCGTACATGACATAGAGGATCACGGCGAGGCCGATGAAAAACAGCCAGGGCTGCGCCCAATTGAAGCCGAACAGGTTGATCGAACCACCGCTCAGGTAGCGCATGAAGCAGACGCCGCCGAACGTGATGATAAAGGCGCCGATCGCAGCCGTTATCGGCCAAGGGCTTGGGTCGATAATGTGGTAGTCGTGTTTCTTTGCATGCGCATCGGCCATGTCAGCAATCCCCGAATGACTTTTTCCCATATTGCTTCCGGCTTAGCCGAAAACACTCTCCGTCAAAGTTTCTTTCCTGCAACCTTCTCTGGGTCCTCGTTCAGGGCCAGCGGCTTGGCTCCGTCACGCGGATAGAAGGTGTAGGATAGCGTTAGCGCGCTAATCGTCTTGGTCTCTTCCGCCTTGGTGATCTCCGGATCGACGTAGAAAACCACCGGCATCTCGCGCTTTTCCCCCGGCGCGAGGTCGGTTTCGTTGAAGCAGAAGCACTGCACCTTGTTGAAATAGACCCCCGCCTGCACCGGCGAGACATTAAACATCGCTTGCCCATGCGTCGGCTGGTCGGACTTGTTCTCGACCATGAAATTGACCTGAACGGTCTCGCCGATCTTCATCGTGACCGACTTCTGCTCCGCCCGGAAATCCCAGGGCACGCCGGGCGCGACATTTGTGTCGAAGGAAACGGTAATCGGCTTGTTCAGAATGACGCTGGAGGCCTGATCGACGCGCTGCGTGGTGCCGTTGAACCCCGTCGCCTGGCAGAAGATGCGGTAAAGCGGCACGGCAGCGGCGCACATGGCGCTCATGCCGATGACGAAACTGAGACACATGGCAACCACCAGGCCGTTATTGCGGCCGGAGTTCCCTGTCCTCTTTGTTGTCCCCTCCTCCATCACGC
>JAGWJK010000860.1 GCA_028865845.1 Rhizobiaceae bacterium | reverse complement strand
ATATCCAGCATGCAGATTTTGCGAATGACGCTTGCATGCAGGAAAATGAAATTTGCATCCTCGCGCCTGTAGAGGCGATCGATTCCGCCGCTCAGGACGTGCTCGATGCTCACCCTGATGTCACGGGTCTGTAATCGAATTGTCGCAAAACTGTCATTCGGCCTGTCTAAATGTCGCCTTAATTTAATTCGTACGACGTTTGGTCGCCCATGAACGCCCCTACACGCCCGTTGCCTGCTGCCGTTTCAGCGGCAGACCTTGAATTGAGCTACGGCGCGACCGCGGTGCTGCGTGGCATCGACTTTTCTCTTCCCAAAGGCCAGACGCTGGCGCTGCTTGGCCCTTCGGGTTGCGGCAAGACGACGTTGCTGCGGCTGGTCGCCGGCCTGCTATCTCCGACGAGAGGACGTATCTCGATCGGCGAAAAGACCGTCGCCGATGCGGCGAACGGTGCATTCCTGCCGCCGGAACGCCGCGGGCTCGGCATGGTGTTCCAGGATTATGCCCTCTGGCCGCATATGACGGTCGGCGGCAATGTTTCCTTTCCCCTGGAAATGCGCGGCATCGGCAAGGCAGAACGGAAGGACCGCACGCTGCGGGCGTTGCAGCGTGTCGGGCTCGGCCAATATGCCGACCGCAAGACAAGCGAACTTTCCGGCGGCCAGCAGCAACGCGTGGCGATCGCCCGCGCGATCGTCGCCGAGCCAGCCCTGATCCTCTTCGACGAACCGCTCTCCAACCTCGATCGCGAATTGCGCGAGACCATGGTCGGCGAGATCGGCAATCTCATTTCGTCGCTTGGCCTGACCGCGATCTATGTCACGCATGATCACAGCGAGGCGCTCAGCCTTGCCGACCAGGTGGCGATCATGCGTGGCGGCCGGATCGAACAGCTGGCACCGCCCGACATCCTGGTCGACCGGCCGGCAACGCCCAATGTGGCGGATTTCCTTCGCCTCGGCTGCGTTGCCGCCGTCAAACGACATGAGGGCTTCTGGCGCCTCGCGCAAAGCGGAGCGGCCATTGCCGCCGAGGATGCGACAGCCGTAGACAGCACCCATGCATTGCTGCCGCTTGCCGCGATCGAGCTTCTGGATGCGGCGGACGCACGGATCAACGGCACGGTCCTGCGCTCACAATTTCGCGGTGACGGCCACCTCGCAACCGTCCAGATCGGATCGGGCGAAGGCCGCACCGAACTTCAGTTGATCAGCAGGACCAAGCTTCGCGCGGGTGAGCCCGTCGGCCTGCGGATCGATCCTCAGCAAATCCGCTGGTTTTCAAGCCAAGATTATAGATAAAGGGAGTTTCCGAGGGATGTTTAAATCGATCAAAAGCATGGCGCTCGCCGCCGTAACGGCCATGATGATGGCTGGTGTCGCACATGCGGATATTACCGTCTACACCGCCGGCCCGCAGGACCTTATCGACAAGCTCGCTTCCGGCTTCACCACGCAGACCGGCATCAAGGTCAAGGTTTTCCAGGCAACGACCGGCAAGGTCATGGCCCGTATCGAATCCGAAGCCGCAAACCCGGTCGTCGACGTCCTGATCTCGGCTTCCTGGGATACGGCGACCGATTTCGCCAAGCGCGGCTGGCTCGTTGCCTACACCAGCCCGAATGCCGCCAAGGTGCCTGACTTCCTGAAGACCGACACCGCCGTTGCCCAGGGCGTCTCGGCGCTCGGCATCGCCTGGAATCCGAAAAGCAATACGCCGAAGCCGAGCGAATGGGCCGATCTGACGAAGCCGGAATACAAGGATCTCGTCAATATTCCGGATCCGGCACAGTCCGGGTCGTCGTTCGAACTGACCGCCGCCCTGCAGGGAATGGATGGCTGGAAGCTGTTCGATGACCTCAAGGCCAACGGCGCGATCGTTGCCGGCGCAAACGCCGATGCATTGAACCCGGTTCTCCAGGGCGCCAAGGCCGCCGTCTTCGGCGCCGTCGACTATATCGCCATGGCCAGCAAGGCCAACGGCGAAAATATCGACGTGATCTTCCAGGCTTCCGGCACGGTCATCGCCCCGCGTCCGGCCATGATCCTCAACTGGTCGAAGCACCAGGACGAAGCCAAGAAGTTCATCGACTACATGCTGTCCGACGAAGGCCAGAAGGCTGTCGCCGACGACTATCTCATGCCCGCGCGCACGGACATTCCGGCCAACCGCCCGCTGATCAGCGATCTCAAGGTGCTGAAGTACGACACCAAGGCGATCTACGGTAAGCGCAAGGACACGCTGAAGGAATTCGCGGACAAGTTCGCGAAGTAAGGTCTGGCGGAAATGAAGGCGAACGGTATCAGCGGCGCGGCTCCCGCGGCATGGCTGGCGACGGCGGGCCTCGTGCTGGTAGTGCTGGTGCCGTTTGCCGCCATCGTTCTGCAGGCGATTTTCCCTGAAATCGGGCAGGGCTCCTTCGCGGCGCCCTTCTCGCAATTCTTCGCGACGCTCGGCGACAGCGCACTGCTGACGATGAGCCGGAATACGCTGGTCCTCGGCTTCGGCGTCGTGCTGCTGTCGGCCCTGCTTGCCGTACCGCTCGGCGTTTGCCGCGCGCTTTACAAGGTGCCTTTGGCCGCCCTTTGGGACGTGCTGCTGCTCGTTCCCTTCATGATCCCCCCCTACATAGCAACCCTCGGCTGGATCATGACCCTGCAGCCGCGTGGTTACCTGCAGCAACTTGCCGGCTTCAATCTGGCACCCATCCTGTTTTCCCTGTTCGGCATGACTTTCGTCATGGCGATGAACACGTTTCCGGTCGTCTATTTCGCCGTTTCGCGCACCGTCGAAGCCGTCGGCTCGCGTTATGCCGATATCGGCCGCGTCTTTGGCGCTTCGCCGGCGCGCTCCTTTTGGCGCATCACCCTGCCGTTGTCGGCGCCCGGCCTTGCCGGCAGCCTCATGCTGGTCTTTGCCGCGGCCATCGAAGAATACGGTACTCCGGCGGCGCTTGGCGGCCGCACGAAATTCCAGGTGCTGGTCACCGGCATCGATCTTC
>JAGWJK010000859.1 GCA_028865845.1 Rhizobiaceae bacterium | reverse complement strand
GCAAGTTATCTCCCCCTGGCAGCGGAAGGCGAACGGGATCCCTCACACTATGTTCCCGAGCTGTCGCGCAGAGCTCGCGGTTTCCCGACATGGGCGATGATAAAGCATCTGGGCAGACAGGGCATTCAGGAGCTGGTCGACGGCGCCTGCGATGCTGCGGCCTCGATCGCCAGCCCACTGGCTATCGAACCGGGTATTGCCGTTATCAACGACGTCGTACTCAACCAGGTTATCGTCCGTTTCGGCAGTGATCTCGAGGCGAAACAGAGCGATATGCTGACGCAGCAGGTCATCGGCACCTTACAGCGTGACGGTACGATTTTCGTCGGTGGGGCGACATGGCGGGGAAGGCAGGTCAAGCGCGTCTCCGTCTGCAACTACCAGATCGACGGGTTTCAGGCCTCCATCATCTCCGATGTCATTCTGCGTCTCTATCGCGACGAACGCGCAAAGGTGTCATGGTTTTAGCGCGCCCACTGTCAGAGCCGCCGGGCGTCACGCTCATGCAACGCCGAAAAGCGGGTCAGGCAGGATCCACCGGCAGACCACCATGGTGGCGATGACGAGGCAAAAGACCGCAAAGGCCAGTGCCAGCGGCAGAGAGCGTTGCCGCGCCTGGCGAACCAAGGTCGGCGCGGCGAAAATCGTGGCGACGAAGATCGCGATCATGCCCCACAATTGATAGCGAGGGTCAGATGCCACGCCGATGTTGAAGAACGCTGCAATATAGATCCCGCCCGACAGCGCAAGTGTCAGCGACGCCGTATCGACATGATCTTTCCGGCGGCGCGCATCATAGGTGACTGCAAGAACGAGCAGTCCCACAGCAAGCCAGAAAGCGGGTGTTGCCCAGATGCCGTATCTAATCAGGTCGAGCATCCTATGGCTGGCGCTGGGCGCCGGGATGACGCTTGGTTGACCGCTGACAACGCTGATCACATGCCTGATATCGGCTTCGTGACTGCTCGTCATGAACTGCATTTCCGAATTGAAATGCGTGATGCGGTGCTCGAGATATGCGATCGGACGCGTCGCGATCGCCTGCAGCCACATCGATCCCAATGGATGGCCCGGAATGGTCTTGCCCGCAACATCAGGATCGGCAGACAGACCGGAGGGAGTGTCGTGCGTGCCCGCAACGGCGTCCCAGACGAAACCGCAGCGATTACCGTGATAGAACGGGTCGGCGATCAACGGCGAATAGCAGCCTTTGAGCTGTTCCAAGCTGATTGATCCGGCGAGCACACTGGCATCCCCGGAAAAATAGCCGATTCCGGCCAGGTCAAAAATCTGCAGAGTGCGCATGGCACCAGCGGATCTTGCTTGCAAAAGCCCGTTGTTGACCAATCCGCTCACCGGCACCAGAACGACCGAAAGCACGATGGTAACGATGCTGGCGATGATCGGACGACGCAGAAAGGCTGGATACCAGACGAAGATTGCAGCCGGGAGCACGGCGAAATATCCGTTCACCCTGACCAGGGCCGCATAGGCCAGCAGCAATGCAATGCAGATTTGAACGAGAACCGGAATAGGGCGCGACCGGAAACGAAAGTGAATCGCGAGCGCAAATGCCAGCAGCACGGTAACGGCAAGTCCGACATCTTTGTGAATGTTGATGACCTGCATCAGAAACGGCGGGAACAAGCCGACAAGAAGCACCACCCACGCCGAAACGGGTCGGCCGCGGTAGTTCATGGCAAGGGCAAGGAGAGTGAAGGCTGCGCCATAGCAGACGATCTGGAACAGAAACATTGTCCAGGTTCCATCGGCGCCATATCGGAAGACCGACCATAGCCGCGCCATGACCGGCGGATGCCAATCATTGTAGACGCCACTGATCGCCTGTTCGAACTGCGACTGGCTGTCGGGGTTCATTTCGCCAGGAAAACGCGTGAGAAATAGCCCGAGAAAAGAGAGCACCGCGACGCATACCAGATAAAAGCGATTGTCTCTGGGGATCGCCCGTGCAGCCTTGGCGCCTTGGCCCAAGGATGGAGAATAAGCTTCCGACATTGCTCTATTTCCTAGATCCACAAATTTCTGAACGAAATCATCTGCGTTTGGTATCCGCTAATGTAGTGCCGTTACCTCGCGCAGGAGCAAGCAATAACGCATCGCGAGCAGCATGTAATAAAAAAGGATAATCGTGGTAAAAGATATAGGTAAAGTTTTAATCGAAATTTATAGTCATTTTTTCAGTCGTGCATTAAGGTTAAAACGGGATTTATATTAAATATATTGCTTGTGAGCGCGCTGATATTTATCGATACAGTCAAGACGATATTGAAGGAAGGCGTGACAATGGTCGCTTTGTACGACATCAACCGGGCAAGCCAGTTCGACTCCTCCGCGGTCCGCGCCGCAAAGCCGCGCGTTGCGGTGCTTGTGCCGTGCTACAATGAAGCCTTGACCATTAAATCGGTCATCGAGGGTTTTCGCGCATCGCTGCCCGAGGCCGACATCTACGTCTACGATAACAATTCTTCCGACGACACACTGAAGATTGCGCGCGCCAGCGGCGCCATCGTGCGATCGGAACCCAGACAGGGAAAAGGCCATGTCGTCCGGCGCATGTTTGCCGACATCGACGCGGACTGCTACATCCTCGTCGATGGCGACGATACCTATGACGCATCGATTGCGGCGAGCGCTGCCGATACGGTGCTGAAGGACGGCTTTGATTTCGTCAATATCGGCCGCGTCTCGACCGTCGAAGAAGCCTATCGGCCGGGCCACCGGCTCGGCAACAAGGTTCTGACCAATATGGTCCGGTTTTTCTTCGGCAGGCAGTCGCGCGACATGCTCTCTGGCTACAAGGTGTTATCGCGTCGCTTCGTGAAATCGTTCCCCGCCATGTCGAGCGGTTTCGAGACCGAGACCGAACTGACGGTCCATGCCCTCGAAATGCGCATGCCGATGACGGAGCTTTCTGCCCACTACAAGGAGCGGCCCGCCGGCTCCGTCAGCAAACTTCGCACGTTCCGCGACGGTTTCCGCATTCT
>JAGWJK010000858.1 GCA_028865845.1 Rhizobiaceae bacterium | reverse complement strand
GGCGGTGCTCGGGCTCGCGAGCGGCATTCGCCACCCCGGTATCGCTGTCGCGGTCACGGCACTGAGTTTCCCCGATCAAAAGGCTGCCATCGCCGTGGTGTTGTGGCACATCGTCATCGCCGCACTGGTATCCCTGCCCTACGTGAAGCGTGTCCGGAAAGCCTCAGCCCTTGAGGCCAGTGGAAATTGAACCGCAAAATCCACAGGGGAGACCGGCGAATGGGAGAGGCAATAACGCCTCTCCCGCGCACCGAGAACACCAGAAGCAACCGCATTCGTCGCAGCGCCCGGCGCGACCGATATTACCGTCATGCCGAAAGCTTGGCCTTTTCGCCTTCTACATCGAACGCCGCGCGATTTTCGGTCACGAACTGCTCGACGGTCATCGGCGGCGTACCGGTGAGCGGACCGATGATCCCGTCCGCGCCGGCGAAAACACCGTTTCTATAGTCTTCGGCGATGCAGAGGAAATGCTGGATAATGAAGTCATCCAGGCCGTAGGATTTGAGATAGGCTTCATAGGCCGCATCCGTCATGGGGCGATAGCTGATCTCGCGGCCAAGGACATTGCTCATCTTCTCGGCGATCTCCGCCTGGCTGAGTTCCACCGGTCCGAAGAGCGGATAGGTCTTCCCGGCATGTTCGGACGGATTTTCGAGCAGATCCGCGATCACCCGCGCCTGATCCTCGCCGGAGATGGGGGCATGCCGGCCGTCGCCGTAGGGCAGCGTTATTGCCCCCTCCTTGACGATCGTGTCGCGGACCCATGGGAAAGTCAGCCATTCCGAAAAGAAGGTCGGCCGGATATGCACGGTCGGAACGCCGGACCAATCAAAGACACGCTCCGAGATCCAATGGTTGCGGGCGGCGTGGCTCCTGGCAACATCGCGCGCCGAAATCTGCGACATGTCGACGATCAGCTCGAGCCCGGCGCGGCGTGCCGCATCGGCGAGATATGCTGCGGTGTCGATCAGATGCGGACGGATCGGATAGCAGAAATAGGCGCCGTTCGTCCCGTCGGCCGCGCGGATGACCTTGTCGTAATCGAGGAGATCGCCGACCACCACCTCCGCCCCGATTTGCCTCAGAGCTTCGGCGCGTTCGTCTTCGTTATGGACGAGTGCGCGAACCGCATGACCTCTTTCGAGAAGGATGCGCGTCGTGTGCTTGCCGGTCTTTCCCGTGGCGCCGGTCACTAGATATTTCTTCGACATATCAGTCTCCATTGGCAGCAGAGGATCGGCCGAGCGGGCGAAAAAGGCCCCGGGGCGGCCGACACTCCTTGATTTTTAGATTACGAGTGACATCTAATTAGATGCTATCTATAATCTAAATTGTCAAGGCGGCATGGAGACGGTCATGAGAAAATCGAACGAAGAGGCGGCAAGGACGCGCCAGACGATCGTCGCGACAGCGGCGGACGAGATCAGACGCCTGGGGATCGCTGAGGCCAGCGTCGCCGATGTCATGGCAGCGGCCGGCTTGACACCCGGCGGCTTTTACCGGCACTTCGAAAACAAGGATCAGTTGGTCGCCGAGGCGTTGGAACAGGCCGGCGACCGGGTCGCCGGAAATCTGCGGGCGGTTCTGGCCAAAGGCCAGTTCGACGACGTCGTCGACGCCTATATCAACCCTGAAAATACCGACGGTAAAAGCACGCCCGCATGCCCGATCTCGGCATTGGGCAGCGAAATCGCCCGGTCCGGCCCGGAGACGCGGGAGGCCATCACCAAGGTCATGGAGGAAATGTTCTCCATCCTCGGTTCCGGCTCCGGCGGCAGTAAGGTTTCTCGACGCAACGGAATATTCACGTTGGCCGTGCTGGTCGGCTCCCTGACGCTCGCGAGAATCGGCACGGACGAGGACACGTCCCGCGAGATTCTAAACGTCGTGCGACAAAAGCTGCATCGCGCGGGTTGAGATTTTTACTGGCGGCCCCGGCTTGTGGGTGATTTGTCAATGAGTCGCGACGCGTTCAGCGTAAGCGCTGCTCTAAATTCCCACATCGTATTGCCGGTTGGCGGCTTCACCTGTCCTTCCGCGAGGTCAACAGTGATATTCTGGGCCGAGAGGAGACCACACGATGAATTTGGTGACTTCGACAAGCCAGGACTTCGAACGTGAGTGGTCTTCATTCCATGCCAATCGGAAGCCGTTGGGCTGGATGCTTCGGTCAGACATGTCGTTAGGCTGGGTCAGATTTCATTCGCTGCCGAACTCGAAGCGATATGCAGAGAACGAAACAGAAGAAGGTATTATCCTCAGTCGGGCCTATAGCCTCGCGAATGCGACATTGGGAATGAATGCTAGTTGCTGGCAGATTGAATGCCGGAAAGAAGAGCTAAACCCGCCATATTGGGATCTGGCTGTGAGTGGCACAGCAGCAACGACATTTGTTGATGACGACGAGACGCAGTGGTGCGCACATGTTTTAGAAACCATCTGGCGACAGGGTACTCTCGATTCTATTTTATTGGCAATCGCCGACGATGGGACGGGACCGACGATGTGGATGGACCGGAAAACCGGAAGGATTTTTGCTCCATACGATGGCGGTTTCGACCTGCTGGTGTCATCGCCGGAGGAGGTTAACCAATTGAGGATGAGTTTTGGCGATTGGCTGTCCGATCACCCCGAAGGTTTGTGAGAGATGAGCCCATGACCTGCCGTATCATGCAGGTTTGGCTGCTTTCCAGCACGCGGACGGTTATGTCTTTAGTTTAGAATGTGTCGCCGGATAGGAGATGCTGACCCGGGGAGCAGATCGTTTTATTGGCGAACGGCCCATGCGGCGCATTCGGTATGATGCTTCGGCGACGATCCTGACATTTGCGGCTCGCAAGAAGAGCCCGGCATTCCCCTTCGATAGTTCGGTTCTTGAGGATTTGAGTCTAAGGCTTCGGCAGCCGGCATCCGGAAACGCAAAATGCCCCACGAGGGAGCTTTATTGGGATTGTAGGGAAAGGTTTGGTTGCGGGGGCAGGATTTGAACCTGCGGCCTTCAG
>JAGWJK010000857.1 GCA_028865845.1 Rhizobiaceae bacterium | reverse complement strand
GGTGTGGTCATCGGCATTCTGCTTGCGCGTTTCGCTTCCGGTGCGCTTGCCGATATCGGCGGGTGGAGACTGGTCTATCTGGCATCTGCCGCCCTGATGGTGTTGATGGCGGGCCTGCTGGCGCATGCGCTGCCTCGGCAGCAGAAAGACGGCGTCCAGCAATCCTACGTAAAGTTGCTTTGCTCCATACCGCCGCTTTTTATCCGCAATTCGCTTTTGCGCAACCGCGCCGTGCTGGCCCTGTTGATCTTCATGACCTTCAGCATCTTCTGGACCGCGATGGTGCTGCCGCTGCGCGCGGCGCCGCTTCTGATGACGCATACGGAAATCGGGCTCTTCGGCCTGGCGGGCATGGCCGGTGCCGTCGCTGCGAACGGTGCAGGGCGCCTTGCCGATCTCGGCCAGGGTGAGCGGACAAGCGGCTTCGCGCTGACCCTCATGCTGTTCGCCTGGGTGCCGATTGCCCTGCTCCACTTTTCGATCTGGCCCGTCGTCATCGGCGTCATTGTGCTGGATCTCGCCGTTCAGGCGGTGCACGTCACCAATCAAAGCATGATCCTTGCCGAGCGTCCTGAAGCCCGCAGCCGGCTCGTCGCCGGGTACATGGTGTTCTATTCGATCGGAAGCGCGTCGGGCGCGATCGCCTCTACGGCGACATACGGCTATGCCGGCTGGACAGGGGTCTGCCTGCTCGGAGCCGGGGTCAGTGCCGTAGCCTTGATCTTCTGGGCGATAACGCGACGACGGGGCGATTGCACGGCCGCGACAGCCGATTGTGCCTGATCATCCGTATCGATACGGACGATGGTTACACATCCGTGTGAAGACGATTGCGACAACCCTTTAGATTTACAGGATTGTCGGGCGTTGACGGCGCCCTATAGTTTCCGCTGGAGAGGAGACGGAGCATCCCATGACGATATTGGTGACGGGTAGTGCAGGTCATCTCGGCGAGGCCCTGATGCAAACGCTCAGAACCAACGGCCACGCGGTGCGTGGCATCGACATCAGGCCGTCTTCCTACACGGATGATGTCGGCTCGATTGCCGATCGCGGCTTCGTGCGCAGCATCATGGCGGGCATCCGTACCGTCCTGCATACTGCAACCCTGCACAAACCGCATCTGGCAACGCATAGCGACCGCGATTTCGTCGACACGAACCTGACCGGCACGCTCAATCTGCTGGAGGAGTCCGTATCGCAGGAAGTCGATCGCTTCGTGTTCACAAGTACAACCAGCACGTTCGGCTCGGTGTTAACGCCCGAACCGGGTGACCCGGCCGTGTGGGTTACGGAAGAAGTCGCGCCGGTCCCGAAAAACATATACGGCGTGACCAAGGTGGCCGCCGAGGGCCTTTGCGAAATCTTTCATCGCCGTCATGGGCTGTCGATCATCGTGCTTCGCGTATCGCGCTTCTTTCCCGAAGCGGATCGCGACGACACGAAGCAGCGCGGATATTCGTCGGAAAACGTGCTGGCGAATGAACTGCTCTATCGCCGCGTCGATATCGCTGACGTCGTATCCGCACATCTTCTCGCTGCGCAGAAAGCGAGACGGATCGGCTTTCGCCGCTACATCATCTCGGCAACCACGCCGTTCGACAGCACCGATCTGTTTTCTCTGCGGCAGAACGCGGCCGGGGTGGTGCAACGCCTTTTTCCCGATTGCGCCTCGCTTTACGCCCGGCATGGCTGGAAGCTCTTTCCCGATATCGGGCGCGTCTACGTCAACCGCCTGGCGGTTGAGCAGCTCGGCTGGAAACCGATTTATGATTTCCGCCACGTTCTCGATTGCCTGCGAACGGGTCGCGACTTTCGCAGTAGGTCCGAGACTGATATCGACGCCGAAGACGAAATGTTTACGGAAGGCTCCCGCCCGATCGCCTGACGGACATCAGGCTTCGACCGGCAACCGCAGCAGCTTTTCGAGCTTCCCGGCGGTACCGTCCTCATCCAGCGGCGTATAGACCACGAGCTTCATGTCGGGCCTGTCGATGACCGCCAGTGCAGTGTATTCGAACGTCATCAGACCGCCCTGCGGATGGCGGATACGCTTCAAACCGGCAAGTGGCCGCAAGACCTCATGTTTCGGCCACCAGGCGCGAAACTCCGCGCTCTTTTCCATCAGCGTCGCGATCAGCCGCTCAAAATCCGGATCGCCGGCATAGCGGGCGCTGTCGGCCCGGAACATGGCAAGCGAATTCGCCGCTACCGCTTCCCAGTCCACCAGAAGCCGTCGATGCGCGGGATCGGTGAAGACGCGGTGGACGGAGTTGCGAGCGTCTCCTTGAAGCAGGCCGTAATCGCCAAACAGCGCGGCGGCCGCAGCGTTCCAGGCCAGCACGTCCCAGCGTCGTCCAAGGACATAGGCCGGTTGAGCCCGGAGGCTTGCGAGCATGCGTGTCAGCGGTTGCGGCACGTCCTCGGGTCCGAGCGAGCGAATCTCCGTTGTCGGACGGTCGCTTAGCGTGAACAGGTGCCGCTTTTCCGCCGGATCGAGCCGCAAGGCGTCTGCAAGCGCCGACAGCACTTCCCCTGATGCCCGCACATCCCGCCCCTGCTCCAGCCACGTGTACCAGGTAGCGCCAACGCCGGCGAGCAGCGCCACTTCCTCGCGCCTCAAGCCAGGCGTTCGCCGCCGAAAACCCGCGGCAAGACCGACGCTTGCCGGCGTCAGCCTTTCGCGGCGCGAGCGCAAAAACGCCCCGAATTCACGGCGGCGGGCTTCTATGACGGATTGATCGAGATTGTTGCTCATGACGTTATCATAGCAGGATCGATACCAGGATAAAGCCAGAACTGTTTGTCGGTTTCGCGATGCGCCAGATTGTGTCTGGAACACAGATGGAGCCGAAAGAAATGAGCATGACCGACAGGACAATATTGATCACTGGATCAACTGACGGCGTCGGGCGCAGAGTGGCGCAGAGGCTCGGGCGGCCGGGCACGACGGTGCTCGTGCATGGTCGCGACAGAGGCCGGGCCGAAAGCCTGATCGCCGAAATCCAGAATGC
>JAGWJK010000856.1 GCA_028865845.1 Rhizobiaceae bacterium | reverse complement strand
AGAGCCAATCGATCTCTGCTGGCCGCGTCATCGTGACACCGACGGCAACCAGCCCTGCAACGCGTTCCGGATGCTGCTCGGCATAGACGAGGGCCAGTGTACAGCCCCAGGAATTGCCGTAGACAAACCAGCGCTCGATTCCGAAAAAGAGCCGAAGCCGCTCGATATCGGCAAGCAGATGCCAGGTCGTGTTGCAGGAGAGATCGATTTCCGGCTCGGAGGCATGCGGCAGGCTTTTCCCGCAATTGCGCTGGTCGAACTGGATGACACGATAGTGTTCCGGATCAAAGAAGCGGCGGACGGTCGCGGAACTGCCGGAGCCCGGCCCGCCATGCAGAATGACGACAGGCACGCCTTGAGGATTGCCCGATTGCATCCAATAAATGCAATGCGCGTCGCCAACGTCGAGCATGCCCCGATCAAAGGGCTCGATTTCGGGATAAAGCATCGTCACCGGCCATCGCGCTATTAGAGGGGCAGGGCGTTGCTGTTTCTATACGCGCGGTGACAGGATGATGACAGGATTACAGAAATTCGCGCAGGGTCTCGCGCGACTGCAATGAAAGGAACTCGAGCGCCACGCCTTCCATGAAATGACGGACGACGCGGCTGCGCATATTGCCGAGCTTCACGGGCGTTCCGATCGGCGGACGGACCTCGACATCGACGGCGGCGCCCGACAGCGACAGGTCCATGATGCGGCAGACATAACGCGTGCCGTCTTCCATGGTCAGCTCGCTGGTTGCGCTGCGCGGGGTCAATCGGTCGTGGCGGCGATCTTCGGGCAAGCCGAGCTCGTGCTTGTTGGCAAGCCAGGTCAGCTGGGCGGCGAGCTTCTCGCGCTTCCGGTCGGTCGCGTTGATCGACATGCTGAAGCCACGGCCGTCGATGGCAAGCACGTTGCCCTCGACGCGGCCGAGGTGGTCGATATAGGCGACCACCCGCTCGTTGCCGCGCGGCCGACCCTTGCAGGTCACATACATGTCGCCCGGCGACATATCGGTCACCAGGCATTCGTACTCTTCGTAATCGGCCAGCATCAAGCGGCCCTGCATATTGATCGGGACCCGTTGAAAGGTCCGCTGATCACTGCGAGACGCATTTCCTGCCAACTGGCTGGATCGCGTCGTCTGGACTGGCTGGAATGAGTGCATGAAGTCGCTTCTTGAACCGACAATGTTTCATGCAATCACTAGCCGAAAGTTCTTAAGGTAAAGTTGTCTTCCTTGAGGGATAGCTCAGACACCGCGTCCGGATCTGTGCCGCAATGGATCACTCCAGCCGTGCTGACCGGCTGCGCTCTTCAAATTCAATATGCGACGCATCATTTCACCGAGCCCGACACTTTCGCGGGGGTCGATCAAATCGACGTGTTCCGAATGCGACGGGTGTTCGGAGGGGCGGTTCGGCCGGTCATGAAGCAGGCGGCTGCGGTCCAACGCCAGGAATTCCAAGCGTTCGCCACCGAGCCATTCGCTGTGGGTTGCGGGCGTCAGGCAGCCGAGCAGCCTGTCGCAAGCGCCGCTTGACGAGCGCATCGGCATCAGCACGACTTCAAATGCCATATGGCAGCCGCTGAGGCTGTAGCCGGTTGCGTTGATCAGCGCCGGAACGACATGCGCCATCACGCCGTCGGCTATGCGCACGGGATCATCCGGCTGGCTGCCGGCCCAGAGGCGCGCAAAACTTTCGCCGCGGAGCTCGCGCCCCATGAAGCCGCAAATGGCCGTACCCGCGAGCCGAAAACGCGGTGCTTGGTCCGGCATGTGTTCGAGGATGAAAAGCTCGGGCAGGATATGGCGAACTGCCTTTGGCTGTACCAGATTACGCGATGGAGCATCAAAGCTGCCGCGCAGCTGCTCCCAGTAGGTAAATATCTCAATGCTTGTTTTCAGGCGCATGACACGTCCGTGTCCTATTTCGGTTCAAAAACCAGGCGTTCATCGCCCTTGCATGATCACCTGCTAAATTCGTGCCAACTCAGACGCGTTAGGGTTAACGAATGGTTTCGTTTGTCTTTCGCGGCGTTGGATGACAGAAACGATCATCACTTCACGAGGGTGACATCAGCACAAACTACCTCGGGGTTGAGATGCGGGAGCCTCTGGTCCGGCTCGCAGCGCACCCCGAACAAAGCCGTCCACCAGGGTTGGGCGGCTTTTTTTTTGATTTTTGCTGCTGTATGTCTCGGGTTCCTTCTCAAGACTTCAGAGCAAATTATGGATGATGCAGAACTGCCGCGCCGAGAGCCCGAGGACAACCGGCCGCCACAGCGTGTTCCGGCTTTCAACCTGCCGCCGATTATCCTCGCAAGTCTCGGATTGCTGATCGTCATCTTTGGGATCCAGAACCTGCCGTGGTGGTCGGATGATCAACTGGACTGGCTTTACGTCACCTTCAGTTTCATTCCGGCCCGCTATACTTTTCCGCTATCGCAGCAGGGGTTGGAATGGCTTTGGACACCGGTCACCTATTCGCTACTGCACGGCAGCATCGAGCATATTTTCTTCAACGGGCTCTGGCTGATGGTGTTCGCCGCGCCGGTCGCGCGCCGCATCGGTGTCCTCAGATACGTCGTCTTCTGGATCCTGTCTGCCGCGGCTTCGGCCTTCCTGCATGCCGTGATCTATTGGGGTGATCAGGGGCTGCTGATCGGCGCGTCCGGCGTCGTCTCCGGCCTGATGGGTGCGGCCTGCCGGTTTGCGTTTCCCGCCATGGACGGGCGGCGCATGATGATGCGCGAGGCTCATCTCAATCCGCGGCTGTCTATCGCCCAATCGCTGCGCAGCCGCACCGTCGTCGCCTATATCATCATGTGGGTCGCCGGCAACGCGCTTGTGGCTTTCGGCATTACGCTCGTCGGCGACAGCGCGCAGCCGGTTGCCTGGGATGCTCATATCGGCGGCTTCCTTTTCGGCTTTCTGTTGTTTTCCCTGTTCGACCGGGAGCCGCGGATCGAACTCGAAAACCCGACCGCATCGGCTGAATGAAGCTGTTGCTTTCTCCCCTTCACTGGC
>JAGWJK010000855.1 GCA_028865845.1 Rhizobiaceae bacterium | reverse complement strand
CGTTTTTAACGTCTGCCTCCAGCAGGTCGCGTAGGAACCCGATGCGCTTCCAGGCCTCGCCGTGCAGCTCGCCGCCTTTTGCCCACCAGATCAGGTCTTGCGGATGGGAATATGTTTCGCCGTGGCCGGTATATCCGCCGCGCGTGGTCATGATCCAGTAGCGATGAACGAGCTCCTGGGCCGTCAGGTTACCCCACGATTCCAGAATGTCGCCTTCGTACTCCGGCTCGTCGTTCACGACCGGCTTGCCATAAGTGTCGCGCCATTCCTGCGTGCGCTTGACGTCGGGGTTTTGGATGCAGGTATGTGTCACCCAAGGCTTTCGGTGATCATAGTTCGAGTTGACGTCGCCGTTGTGGATCGAGCGAAGGTGCTGATAGGGGTCGTTTTCCTCGAGGATATGGAAATAGCGATCCCATTGCGCCATAGGCTTGGTGTCGATCAGGAAATCGTACTCATTGGCAAGCGACCACCAGACATTGCGGTAGGCCGACAGCCGTGCGGCAAGGTAGGCCACATAGCGATAATCCTGCTCGGCGGACATGTCCGCGTAGCCCCAGCGGTCATAGGGGTGGAATATGATGATGTCGGCTTCGACGCCCAGAGCGCACAGCGCGGCGACCTGCTTTTCAAAATGCTGGAAGAGCACAGGATTCGGACGGTCGAAGTCTTCCTTGCCGTCCACGCCCTTTTCAAAGCAGGCATACAGCGGCTCGTTGACGTTATAGGGATATTCGCGGTACAACTGCCCGAGTCCGTCAACCAGCTCGCCTAGGCCGTGGTCATCTGGTCCACCTTCGACCTCGATCGGCGCGACGCCCCTGGCGAGGAACTTCAAGTAGACTGTCGAAGATTGACCGGTTGCTAACGGCTTTCGCTATCGAAGCAGGCCGCCGACGTCGAACTCTTCCCAACCGCGACGCTTTGAAGCCGGCTCGTCCAATTTTTATCCGATGGCATCCTTCGTCCTGACAGGCTTCGTCACCGACCGCGTCAGCTTCGCGCTATATGCCACCTTCAGACGGTTCCCGGCCTTTGCGATCACGTCTTCTTTTCTATCGCGTAACTGGCGTTGGAGCGCAGTGACAAGGGCGCCGACACCGCGAGAAACGTTGGAGCGATCGCGGAAAATGCTCGGTGTCTCGGCAAAGTTGGCCGCACTACTGCTTGACGTGACAGACGAACAGAAGGTGCGGCAGGTCGCTCGACAGGCTATCGCTTAGTGCGTTCTAACCCAGGCTCGTATCTATCGCGAGGAAACTGTGAAACCAAGTTTCGCTGGCGCGAACCTTTGCGGGCTTACCAGCTTGTCGCCTCTAAGGTTCCGATCCTCGGCCGATTCGCGGCTGCAAGGGTGCGACCGATGCTCCACACTCACCTCGCTTATATCGAACAGGTCCTCTCTTCCCGGCCGTGGTTCGCGGGCGACGAGCTATCGGCTGCGGACATTATGATGAGCTTTCCCATAGAGGTTGCGTCGGCGAGAATTCCTGGAGGAAGCTCCTACGAGGCCATCCTCGCTTGGTTGAACCGCATCCACGAACGGCCGGCCTACCAAAGAGCGCTGGAGAAGGGTGGCAGCTACCGCTATGCCAATTAAGTCTTCTTCGAATGTCCGTGCCGACCAAGGTCGTCGACAACTTGCGTATCTGGGCGATCGCCGCCATCCGCATGTTCCGTATGCCACCGGCCGTCAGAGAGTTGATATGTGATCTCCGCATCTCGACCCTCAAGATGCTGACGCTGCGCAGCTGACTTTGCGGCCGACAGCGCGGCCTCGTGGGTCGGGAAGCTCTCGGACCAAACGTCGCCCAGTCGATACCCATATCCTCCGTCATGCTGCCCGACGTGATAGGTCACAGTTGTCATCCCCGTTTGCTCCTTGTGATTCAATTTTTCGACGCAAGGTGGGCATGCGCCTTTCCAGATCGACATTGTCAACCTGGAGGGGGAAGCACCTAAGCGGCTTCCTGCTTTCGCCTGAAAGCTACGAAGAGACATCGTTATCGCGTGGCGCCCAGGACGAAGGCGAGCGCGGCGGCCACCGCGACCGTGGCGATGGGCTGTTGGCGAATCTGATTTTCGATGATCGCGCGGAAACTGGGCGCCCTCGATTTCGTCGCCGCCGTCGTTCCCGACGTCGGCTCGGACACCGATCCCACGATGCTTGCGGTTCCGTGACGACGAGCCTGCACCTCGTCGCGGCTTCTTCGGGCCGGCTGCGAAAAATCTCGCTCGCCGGTGTGGCGAAGCGCATCGTCGACGAGTGGATAATCTTCTTCCTGTATGTTCTTTGCGACCGCTTCTGCCCGTTCGGCATCTGCGCGTCCGGTTGTGACCGAACTATGCGTCATGGACACCGGATCCGACGCCGGAAACGTATCCTCGAGCCCCGTATCGAGCTGGTCGTTCGCACCCCGTCTGCGCCGGCGCTCCTGCTCCAGGTAAAGGGATTCGGCGGCTGGTGAAATTCTTGGCTGTTCCGGCATCTGCATGTCCTCCTGTTGATACCTAATAATCGTCGGGGAGGGAGGAAGTTCCAGGGGCCCGGAAACCGCTAACCGAGATTGTCGCGAGTATCAGAGAGCAAGGCGATAAGAGCCTCGCGCAACGACGGAACGCTGCGGCTGGCTGGGACATTCGCCATATTCTCGATCCGGGGTTGTCGACGTTGAATGCAGCGCGCTGCTTCCGCCATGCGTATTGTCCGGATCACCCGCTATGCCGCTTCGTGATCGGTTCGGATGTCTTCGACGAATGGCGACGCCGGCCCAAGATTTTTGGCCGTGCCAGATCGATGCGTATCCGATCTCGTTTCGCGGAAACTGCTAATCGTCTTCCTTCAGCTTCTGAAGGAAGACGATGCTGCGACTGTCCTGCTTTAGCCAATGAAGAAGGTCCACGCGATCGTTTGCGCGGTTGACGTGGTGGCGATTTTCATTCTTTTCGCACTTACGAAAAGACCCCGCCGGAGGCGAGGCCGTGAATATCATTTGAAAAGCTGAGAGTTGCTACCGC
>JAGWJK010000854.1 GCA_028865845.1 Rhizobiaceae bacterium | reverse complement strand
GTGTCGCTTGCGAGAAGATAGAAGCTGATCCCGGCTGCCGACCATGTTCCGACATCGTCCGGAGATGGGCGGAAAATGCCGACGGCGCGTCCTGCCGCAAGGGCCGCCTTTGTGATGATTTCGATGGCGGCATTCAGCCTGTCTTTTCCGGCCGGACCCATTGCGTCGATCGAAACGGAGAGATCGCCGGGGCCGATGAAGATCACGTCCACGCCTTCGACCGCTGCGATCTCCGCGATATTGGCGAGCCCTTCCGCGGTCTCCACCTGGACGGCAAGGACCAGTTCGGCGTTGGCCTTGGCGAGATAATCCGGAATGCGATAGCCATAGGAAGCGGCGCGACCCGGCCCGACGCCACGTTCGCCTACGGGCGGATAGCGTGTTGCGAGAACCGCAGCTCTTGCCTGCGCCGCCGTCGAGACGCGAGGCACGAGGACCCCGGCCGCTCCGGCATCCAGCACAGCCGCGATCGATTCAGGCGCATGTCCGGGCACGCGCACCATGGCGGGGACGCGATGAACATCGGCGGCGCGGACAAGATCCTCGATGCGTTCGCGGCCGATCTGCGAATGTTCCCAGTCGATGCAGAGGAAATCGACGCCGGCGGCCGCCGTCACCTCGATCGCGACCGGATGCGGGATCGCGCAGAAGGTGCCGATGAGCAGGTTTTTCTCGATGCAGTTCTTACGGAAATTGCTCACGATTTTCCTGGCTCTCCAACGGTCTTCGCAAAGAGGGATAGCCCCAAATCACGCGGCTGCGAAGCGGCATTTTGTGTCTGGCCCAGGATATTCCCCTTCGAAAGAGGAATGGCCGGCCTTGAGAGAAATTGCGGTGGCGAAGTGTTCGGGCGCCGCCACCGCTCATGCGCGGCTGAGGCATGATTTGGACTAAAAACCATGCCGCCAAAGCGTTGGGGGCCGCCTTAGCTGTGCCGCGCGATGACCTCGCTCAGAACTTTTTCGAAGCGCGCGATTTCCTCGACCTTGTTGTAGTGCACCAGCGATACGCGAATGGCGCCGGTTTCCATCGAAAGGCCGAGACGCTTCATCAGGCGGGGAGCGAACATGTGGCCGTCACGTAGGCCGATGCCGGCTTCGCCCATCTCGGCCGCAAACTGCTGCGGCGTAATCCCCGGAATGTTGAAGCAGATGGTCGGCACGCGCTGGTCGAGGCGGGCCTCGTCGGAAATGCCGTAGATGACCGCGCCATGGCGCTTCAATACATCCAGCATTTCACGCTGCAGCACGAGTTCGTATTCGCGGATCGCGCCCATGGCGGCGGCAAGGGCTTCGCGGCGGGTATGTTCGCCGGCCGGCAGGAAGCGGAGGCCGAGCGCTTCGAGATACTTCACCGCGGCGTTCATGCCGGCGACGTTTTCATAGGTGAAGGTACCGACTTCGATCTTGTAGGGCGGTACGTCGGGGATGAAGTCTTCCTTGAAGGTCGGCAGCTTCACGAGAGCGTCGAACCGGCCCCAGAGGAAGCCCATGTGCGGCGAGAAATTCTTGTAGCCGGAGCAGACGAGATAGTCGCAATCCCAGGCCTGCACGTCCATCAAGCCGTGCGGGCCGTAGTGAACGCAGTCGAGGAAGACTTCGGCGCCGGCAGCATGCGCCAGCTGACCGACGGTCTTGACGTCGACCATCGTGCCGATGGAGTGCGCCGTCACCGTGCAGGCGACGAGGCGGGTCTTGTCGTTCAGGAGCGGCTTCAGGTCTTCGGTGTGCAGCGCGCCGTCTTCGCGCATCTTCCACCAGACGATCTTGGCGCCATCGGCTTCCAGCGCCAGCCAGGTGGCGATGTTGGCGTCGTGATCCATATCGGTGATGACGATCTCGTTGCGCTCGCCCAGCATCTTGGCGATGCCGAGGCTGACGAGGCGGATGAACGAGGTGGCGTTCTGTCCGAACGAGATTTCCTCGGGACGGTAAGCGTTGACGAGCATGGCGACGCTTTCGCGCGCCTCGGCCAGATTGCGGTCGACACCCTGGCTGTGCTGGTACTTCGCCATACGCTGGACGTTGAAGTCGATCAGGTGGTTGGCGACGGCATCGACGACCGCCTGCGGCACCTGCGCGCCGCCGGCATTGTCGAGAAACACGAAGTCGCCGGCCTTCTGGATGGCCGGGAACATGGCGCGGACTTCGTCGACCGGGAAGCTGTTGTGACCGGAGAATTTCGATGTTGACGGGGAGGCGCTCATGATGATCTCGCTGCTGCTCGTGAAGTGGAAATCGATGTTATGATCATTTGATCACAAAATATTTGAGGGTTCAACTAAATTGTTCGAGGGAAGCATGGGACGCGTCGGATTGTGCACCGTAGATGCGCCCGGCCAGCCTCTCACTCGAACCTTACGTTGTCGTGCACGCCCGGCTCCCTTTCTAATACGGGTAATGGGTCAGGGTGGGGCGCCAATCGCTGAATAATATCGCGAAAATTGGACCGTCCAGAGCCCGCCGCAGGCTTTCACGAGCGTCGCGACACGGGTGCCGCGCCGTTTTCCTCGGTGGGGCAGTAGTCGCGCAGGATTTCGTGGGTGCGGCGGATATCGGCAACGACGCCGTCGCGGGCGCGGGCAAAATCGCCGGCCTTCAGGGCCTCGATGATCGGAAAATGCGGGCCGGCCGGGTCGATCTCGCCGGTGCGCATCAGCGGTTCGACAGAGCCGGACAGCATGCGCATGTAGGGGCCGAAGCGCAGCCAGAGCGTTTCGATCAATTGCAGCAGCACTTCAGATCCAGAAGCGCGATAGATGGTGAAATGGAACTGCTGGTTTTTGGCCATCAGCTCATAGACGTTGCTGCCGCGGCCGATCGCATGCTGCTCGGCAGCGACACGCTCCAGCGTTTCGATGTCGGTTGCGGTGAGCTTGGGGATGCCGAGTTCGGCGGCGAGCCCTTCGACGGCGATGCGGGCGCGGCAGAGATCGTCGAGGCGCGAGACCGTTACCAGCGGGATACGGGCCGAACCGTTCGGGGCCACTTCCAGCGCATTTTCCGCCGCCAGCCGCCTTAAGGCTTC
>JAGWJK010000853.1 GCA_028865845.1 Rhizobiaceae bacterium | reverse complement strand
GCTTGGAGCATTTCACAACTAATCTATCGAACAGTTTGAATTTCAAAGAGAAAGGCCCGGCGCGAGGCCGGGCCCAAAGTGCCGATTATCGACAGATACGCTCTTCTCTGACGACGCGGTGACCATGATGCCACTCCTTCACCACACGCGTGAAGCAATCGTGGTGACGGTGGCGATAGTTCCAGTCGCGGTCGTGATGATAGTTATGATGATAGTAGGGACCACCTTCCGTGATGACGACCGAAGCGGCCTGCGACGGAAGGGTAGACGCTGCAAGCGAAGCGAGGGCGATTGCAGATGCGATAAGGATCTTGTTCACGAGTTTCCTCCGGTTACCGTTGTTTCGAAACGCCGCTATGCGACGTTGGTTCAAAGATAATCTGACGAAAATGAACCCGGACTGACGGCATCGTTAATGTGAGCTTCATCTCGCATATCTTCAGGATCGAGTCGGAAGAAGGGGCATTTTCGCAAGGTGCGCTTGAAAGAGTTCGTGTCAGTTGTCATATTTAAAGCGACAAATGACACGGAGAAAACTCATGGCAGTTGCGGCGGAAAATGCCTTTCCGGACGGAAAGGTCGGGGAATTGCAGAAGATCACGGACCTGCTCGGCGGCGCCCGCGTCCTCTCGCGTCGCTTGACCAGCGCGCTGGATGCCCATGAACTTCTTCTGCATGGCTTGCCCGCTTCGGCGGTGGATCATCTCGTCGGGCAACTGCTGTTTATCGGCAAGACGGAATCACTGGAAAAGGCCGTCGGCATGAGCCTGCGGACCTGGCAGCGCCGCAGGGACGCGCCATCGAAGCCACTGAGCCAGGAGCAAAGCGGGCGAGCCTGGAAGTTTGCCGAAATCCTCGCGAAGGCGACGGATGTCTTCGGCACGCAAGCGGAGGCCGAGCAATGGCTGGAGCGTCCGGCGATCGGCCTGGAGCAGCGTCGCCCCATCGACCTGCTCGCAACGCCGGCAGGCGTCGAGTTGGTGGAAGACTATCTCGAGCGGCTCGAATACGGCGTCTATGCATGACGCCCCTGCCCATTGCGCTCGGAGGAGCTGAGCTTATTGCCTGGCGGCTCGACCAGAGCATCCACGCACCGACATGGGATAGTGGCGAGGGTGCTTATCGCGTCGGAGGTCGGTGGAACAGCAAGGGCACGCGCGCGGTCTATTGCTCGATCGATCCGTCCACGGCCATTCTCGAGGTCGCGGTCCACAAAGGATTTCGTGCGTTGGACACCGTTGCGCACGTCATGACTGCGGCCGTCGTTGTCGATGTTCCGGGAATGCATATCGTCGATCCCGCGAGCCTGCCCAATCCGAACTGGCTGCACCCCGGCATACCCGGAGCAGGTCAGCAGGCCTATGGCGACGCACTTTTGCGGCAACATCGGTTCGTGGCGATTCCGAGTGCGGTATCGCGCCACAGCTGGAACCTGATCTTTCTCGCGGATAAAGCGGTTGGCGGCTACACACTCAAATTCCAGGAACCGTTCGCGCTCGATACTCGGCTGCATCCACCGTCGCCGTAGCTCGACACTTCCTGATCCAGATCAAAGCCTTTCATCGCAATCTCACATCATTATGCTAGCGAAACGAAAAGATGGCCGAATAAGCCGTCAGACCTACTTGCCGCAACGCAGTCAACATGGAGAAAAGCGATGTCAGAACTCGTAGTGCTTGGTTTCGATGATGCCGATAAAGCGGATGCCGTTCTCAACAAGCTGGCCCAGCTTGAGAAGGAATATCTTGTCGACCTCGAGGATTCCGTGATTGCCGTCCGCGACGCATCGGGCAAGGTTCGCCTGAAGCAGAGCGTCAATCTGACGGCTGCTGCAGCCGCAAGCGGTGGCCTCTCCGGCGCGATCTGGGGTACGGTCGTCGGCCTGCTGTTTCTGAACCCGCTCGCCGGTATGGTCCTCGGCGGCGCTTTTGGAGCCGGCTCCGGCGCGCTCGCCGGTTCAATGACGGATTACGGGATCGACGACGATCTCATCAAGAGCCTCGCCGAAACCATTCCGGTCAACAGCTCCGCGCTGTTCCTTCTGATCCGCAAGGTTCAGCCGGAGAAGGTACTTGAGGAGTTCAAGGGCGAGCATGCGAGAATCCTGCGGACCTCGCTTTCACCTGAACAGGAAGAACGCCTGCGGGCGGTTCTTGCCTCGGCGCCTGCTGCCTGAAGACAGCAACGAACCCGGGGCACGGGTAGCAATGGCGTAATTGCCCTGGCAACCGTGCCTTGTTTTCGCCATGCCGGCGACATCCGTGTTTTGCAATTGGCTGATATGTTGCTTCCATCACGAGGAGATCAGCCATGCAAGATTTGACGATGTCCCAGGTTTTGAAGGATCCCTTGATCCGCCAGATGCTTCGCGCAGACCAGGTCAGCCTGGGCGAGTTCGCGATGCTCCTTGAGAAGGCCGCTGCCGACCGCGCGCGTCGGCTTTCTGCAAAGTCGCATCCGCTCAACAAGGCCTTCGAAACGGCGGCCGAAGTTCACGCCAACTGATTAGAAGTTTCCACCTCCTGTTATACGCACCGACACCTTGCCGATCCCCTATTGCTTTCATTGGGAAAATTCCCCAACTTTCTCGTCTACTTTGCCAACTCGCGGCGACACTTTGCTCGAACAGGAATTGAGCGGATCTTCATTCAGAGTGCGACGGAAGTCTCTACGGGCGCCGCCGACAGGGTGAACGCCGCAGAAATTTGATTGCCAAGATAGTTGTAGCCAACCCTCCAGGACACAACGACGCACTGCCTCGTTGGAGGGGAACGCCGAACGCGCAGGCATTTCCCACTTTAATGGAGCAGAGGGATGAACTCTCCATAACAGTGTTATCGGCCTTTCAGGCCGGGTTTGCCAGAAGCACTGATCTCGGCCCTAAGCGGCTTCCGTGCGAGACGAAACAGAGAGAACCCCATCCCGTCGACCGAGGCCAATTCGGCTTCGACTGAATGAAGTTTTAATCAGTTGCTGCGAAGGAGGCGCACCGCTCTAGGAGCTATTCTTATGCCGCCAATTCATAGAGTTATA
>JAGWJK010000852.1 GCA_028865845.1 Rhizobiaceae bacterium | reverse complement strand
CTTCGTGCTGATTTCGGGGATTTCCGTCGGGCTTGCCTACGGCACACGCTTCCGGCCGGGCAATCGGCTGTCGACGGGCTTAAAGGCCGTGAAGCGTGCCTTCACCCTTTATACCGCTCACATGATCACCACCTTTATCACCCTGGTGGTGTTCATTCTCGGCGCCTGGATCTTCAACCAGGCCGGCCTTCTCTGCGAAGTGAATATCCTGCCCGTGCTGATGAACCCGCGCGAAGGCATTCCCAGCCTGCTCCTGCTCGGCCATCAGATCGGCTACAACAACATCCTGCCGATGTATGGCGCCCTGTTGCTGATGCTGCCGGCAATGCTGTGGCTGGAGGCAAGAAGCCCGGTTCTTCTTCTCTTCGTCTCCGCGAGCATCTGGTTCGTCGCGGGGGTCTACCAGATCGCGCCGCACACGACGCTGCTTGACGGCTTCTGGTTCCTCAATCCGCTTTCCTGGCAGTTCCTCTTTGCGATCGGCCTCGTTGCCGTGCTGCATGTCAAGCGCGGCGGCCAGATCGCCTATAATCCGGTATTGTTTGCGCTTGCGCTCGCTTATGTCATCCTGTCCTTCGTCTGGGTCACGGACAAGCTCTGGGTGCTTGGCGACCAGCTTGCCTCGCTCGGCCTGCCGACGGTGCTGACCGGCTTCGACAAGACCTTCCTGTCATTGCCGCGGCTGCTGCATGTGCTGGCGCTCGCCTACCTGATCGTCACCATTCCCTCGCTGTCAACGCTGCTGCGTCGTTCGGGCGATCATCCGCTGGCGATCCTCGGGCGGCATTCGCTCAGCATCTTCGTTGCCGGCACGATCCTGGCAATGATCGGACAGGTGGTCCTCTACGTCACCGAAAAGAACCCTGTCGTCGGGGCCTCCTATGTCGTCGTCGGCGTCGTGATCCAATTTGCCTATGCCTATTATCTCGAGCACAAGCGGCTGGAGACGGCGACCGGCAGGCCGGTCATCCTGCCCATCGGCGCAGTTTCCTTGCCGGTTCGTCTTGACGATCGCCGACCGCTCGCTCGCCGGCCATTCGATACCACAGACATCAACTAGCTGATTTTATGTCATAATTCTCATTGTAACAGTTCCGTGACCATCGTGTGACGTGATTTTTCTGCAACGCAGCAGAGAGCTTGCGCGTTGCAGCAAAGAATCTACTGCGCAAAATCTTGTTGTGCAAAATTGAATTTCCTACATCGCAGCCGTGTCGGTGCTCGGGGAGTGCTGTCATGCCAGCGCCTCAGGCGCCCGTTCGGGCGCGACGCAGCGGTGGGGATTGTCAAAATGGGGATGGGGTAGGGCACGTCGAATTCTCGGCGCGAAAACTCATGCCCAATCGAAAGATTGGAACTACTATGAATATCAGAAGTCTTCTTCTCGGCACGGCCGCGGCTCTCGCGGGTGTCTCCGGGGCTCAGGCAGCTGACGCGGTCGTCGCCGCAGAGCCGGAATCGCTTCAATATGTTCGCATTTGCGACGCCTATGGCGCCGGTTATTTCTTCATTCCAGGCACCGAGACCTGCCTCAAGATCGGCGGACGCGTCCGTACCGAAGGCGAATGGCACGATGCCTATAACGCACGCAGCAATGTCGGCACGCTCTGGCACACCCGCGCCGAACTCAATCTCGATACGGCGACCGACACCGAATACGGTCCGCTGAAGACCAATCTCGTCCTGCGTTGGGATTGGCAGGATGGCGGCGCCACCAGCACCAAGTTGCTGTGGGGCAATATCAGCCTCGCCGGCTTCACCGTCGGCAAGCTCGACTCTCAGTACAATCTCTACGTGGGCTATGCCGGCAACGTCATCAACGACGACGTCATCTACGACGGCCCGAAGGAACTCAACCAGTTCACCTACAAGTATGATGCCGGCAACGGCTTTACTGCCGTGGTGTCGCTCGAAGATTCCAACTCGGCCGGCGATACGTCTTCCTATGGCGGTGCATGGCGCACCGGCAAGGCCGACCACTATGCGCCCGACGTCGTGGCCGGTGCCGGCTACACCGCCGGAGCCTGGGCCTTGAAGGTCATCGGCGGCTATGATTCCGTCGTCGAGGAAGGCGCGATCAAGGCTCGTATCGATGCCGATCTCGGCGTCTTCAAGGCCTTCCTGATGGGTGGCTGGAATACGGACGGCGACAAGCTGAACAAATATGCCGGCTCCTATCTCAACGGCAACAGCGCAGCCTGCCCGACGAACGGTGCCGATTGCGGCTGGGGCGACTGGGCCTTCTGGACCGGTGCCAGCTATCAGCTGACCCCGAAGCTGCAGGCCAATACCCAGGTTGCCTACACCGACTCGAAGATCTTCGCCGCCACCGCCAATGTCGCCTGGCGGCCGGTCAAGGAACTTCTGATCGAGCCGGAAGTTTCGTACACGAACTGGGATGCCGCCAATACCGACCAGTGGGCCGGCGTTCTCCGCTTCGAGCGCAAGTTCTGATCTGACCCGGTTTGGCGGGCGCCATGGCACCCGCCAGACGGCCATGCCAACCGGTCCGATGGCGGTCCTTAACTCCAAGCCGCCATTGGTAATAAACCGGTTCGGTGCTGTCTGACGTTTGGCGCTCGCCACAGCCAATTGACCTCCGATCAGATACGGGAAAGGCCCGGTTTTCCCTCCGGGTCTTTCTTGTTTCCGGCGGATGTTACGCAAAGCCGTATTGCGGTTTTGCGATAGTGACATGCGGACACAAAGGTCCAAAGCGCCAAGAGCGGCTCTGAAAGATCGCGACTCCTCTGAAATCAGGCGGCAGATACCGTCTCGCTGATTGGCTCCGGCCGCTGGCGGCTGAGCAGAAGCAGGATGACCAACGCGCTGCAGGAGAAGAGGATTGCGAGGCCAAGCAGGGCATCACTGCCGAAATGCGTCAGCAGGCTGACGAGGATCGGCGGCGACAGCGCGGAGATGAGGTTGAGCGGCAATGCGATGCGTGACGCCGCCTTGGCATATTCGGCCTTGTCGTAGAAGACCAACGGGATCGTCGCGCGGGCCACGGCAAGCGCGCCGCTGCCGAGACCGTAGATCAGGATG
>JAGWJK010000851.1 GCA_028865845.1 Rhizobiaceae bacterium | reverse complement strand
TCGGCCGATGTCGCTGCCGTTATCGAGCAAGCAGTCACTGACGGATCGGATCGTCTGCGCTATCTCGTCGGCGACGACAGCAGAGGTTTCGTGAAAGCCCGCCGCGAAATGACGGATCACGACTATGTGACCTTCATGCGCTCGAAGTTTGCGACTTTAAAATAGGCGTTCGCACGCGCAAAACGGCTGCGTTATGCTAGTTTTAGGCCATTCTCGAAAGAAGCATTGCGCGCACTGCATTGCTGCATTGCGGAACCCGATCTATTCGTAGCGCTTTGGTCGGGCTATCAGTCGCCTCGAAGGCAGCGCACCTCCTCCTCCCAGCGCTCCTTCATCGATTGGCAACACTCCTCCTCCTCCCAGTTGCCAATCTGGATCAAGAGCCCGATGCATCCTCCTCCCGCATCGGGCTCTTTTATTTCCAGCCGATCTTCCAAAAGTTTCCTCTGAGAATGAGCGCCGCGACCGGCGATGATGATGTGCGCCGTTGCGCAAAAAAGACCGTGGCCATCCCAATCAATCTGATATATCACAGGCCAACGGTCCGAAGCTGATCGCTTCCAAGGCAGCCAAAGCCCGGACCGGCTGTTTGGATGGATTGGGTAATGAACGAAAACAAGCGGACGGTCGTCGTTGTCGGCGCAGGTGTTATCGGCGCGGCTATTGCATTCGAATTGCAGCAACGTGGCCGGCAGGTAACCCTGGTGGACCGGGACGAGCCGGGGCAGGGCGCTTCCTTCGGCAATATGGCGAGCATTGCGCTCGATTTCGCCGCCAATTCCGGCCCTTCGACCATGCGCAAGATCCCCGGCTGGCTGATGGATCCGGAAGGCCCGGTCTGGCTGCGGCCGAGCTATGCGGCAAAGATGATCCCCTGGTTTCTGCGCTATGTCGCGTCGGGAAGACCGTCGCGCCTGAAGCAGATCGAGGACGCCGGCATGAGCCTGTCGCGCCACGCGCTTGGCGATATCAGGAACCTGCTCGACGCCATCGGCGCGTCCGACCTGATAACGCAGGAAGGCTGCCTTGCGATCTACGAGACCGAAGCCGAATTTGTCGGCGATCGCGATCATCTCGAGCTGATGCAGCGTTACGGCTTCGAGTACAAACTGCTGAGCGGTACGGAAATTCGCGATCATGAGCCGGCCCTGTCGCCGACGATCGCCAAGGCGGTGCTGCTGCCGGATAACAAGACGATCCGCAATCCCTATCAATTGGTCCTGAAATTGATCGAGGCTGCGAAAGCGCGGGGCGCGAACTTTGTGTCCGGCGCGGTGCAAACGGTGGAGCGGCAGGCGGGCGGGCGGATGGCCGTACTCCTCGAAGGCGGTCGCCGCATCGAGGCCGACGACGTCGTGCTCGCAGCCGGCGCCCGCACCCGCTTCATCGCCCAGGCGCTCGGCGAGCCGATCCCGCTGGAGACCGAGCGCGGCTACCATACGCAGATCATGAAGCCCGGTATCGACATGCGCTATTCGGTCATCTGGCCGCGTCGCGCCTTCATGATCACACCGACCGCCGGCGGTATTCGCGTCGGCGGCAACGTCGAATTCGCCGGTCTCGATGCCGCTCCGGATTTCCGCCGACCGCGGGTTCTCGTGCGCCACGCGCAGCGCGCGGTTCCGGGATTGCAGGTCGAGGACGCCAAGGATTGGATGGGCCATCGCCCGGCCTTGCCCGATACGATCCCGATCATTTCGCCGTCTTCGCGCGTTTCCGGCGTCTGGTACGCCACCGGCCACGGCCATCTCGGGCTTACCTTTTCGGCAACGACAGCAAGGCTGATGGCCGATATGATGACCGGCATCGCACCCGCGGTCGACATGACCCCGTTCCGCATCAATCGCTATTAGGAGGAAGCAGATGTCCGAAACAGAAAAGCCCGTAGCCCTCATCACGGGCGGCGGCCGCGGCATGGGCGAGGCGATTGCCCGCGAACTCGCCGCATCGGGCTATCGCCTGGCGCTGATGTCCCCGTCTGAAAGCTGCGAAAAACTGGCTGCCGAACTCGGCGGCGTCGCCTCGCGCGGCGTGGCTGAGAAGGCCGAGGATATCAAGGCGATCTTCGACCTGACGATGCAAAGCTATGGTCGCATCGACGCCGTCGTCAACCATACCGGCCATCCGCCGAAGGGCGATCTCCTCGACATCACCGACGAGGCCTGGACGCTTGGATCCGATATGATGATCCTTAGCCTCGTGCGCATGGCGCGGCTGGTGACGCCGGTCATGCTGAAGCAGGGCAAGGGCGCTTTCGTCAACATCACCACCTTTGCCGCCTACGAACCGTCGCTGATCTTCCCGGTCTCCTGCACCTATCGCGCTGCGGCCGGCGCCTTCACCAAGCTCTACTCGGATCGTTATGCGGCCGACAATATCCGCATGAACTGCATTCTTCCCGGCTATATCGACAGCCTCAACCACAAGCCAGAAACCGCCGACAAGGTGCCGATGAAGCGTATCGGCCTGATGAGCGAGATCGCCAAGACCGCGGCCTTCCTGCTCTCCGACGGCGCCGGCTACATCACCGGCCAGAATATTCGTGTCGACGGCGGCATCACCCGTCACGTCTGATTGGAGTTTTTGAAATGAGATGGAAGCGTACGATCCAGCTGCTGGATGTTCATGCCGAAGGCGAAATCGGCCGGGTGGCAATCGGCGGCGTGCCGAAGATTCCGGGCGAAACCATTGCCGAGCAGCTGCATTGGCTGAATACCGATCCGAAAGGCGAGGAGCTGCGCCGCTTCCTGGTGCTGGAACCACGCGGCGCCCCGATCGGCTCCGTCAATCTGCTGCTGCCGGCGAAACATCCGGATGCGGACGCGGCTTTCATCATCTTGCAGCCGGATCAGGCGCATGCTTCCTCCGGTTCCAATTCCATCTGCGTGACGACGGCGCTGCTCGAATCCGGCATCGTCGAGATGAAGGAGCCGGAGACCATCGTTACGCTGGAGACGGCCGCTGGCCTCGTCCGCGCCACGGCGACCTGCCGCGATGGCCGCTGCGAAAAGGTCAAGCTGACCATGGTGTCCTCCTTCGTGCATGA
>JAGWJK010000850.1 GCA_028865845.1 Rhizobiaceae bacterium | reverse complement strand
TGAACCTCGGCGCTCAGCTCCTTCTCGATCGCCTCCAGCGCCTCGTTATCGACGCCTGCTTCGAGCAGGGCGGCGCGCAGATTGATGAGCGGATCGTGGACCGAACCGGCCTCGATCTCATCCTGCGTGCGATAGGTTTTCTGGTCGTCGGCGTTGGTATGGTCGGTCAAACGCTCGAGATTGAGATGAATGATGCTCGGCTTGCGATTGTTGCGGCTGTGACGGACGGCCTTGTGGAAAGCCTCGCGTGCGGCGTGCAGATCGTCGCCGTCGGCGCGAATGATCTCCACGCCGTAGAAGGATGCGGCCGGACCATCGGGCAGGTCGAAGAAGGTCTGCTTGCTCGTGCGGGTCGAGATGGAAAAGTTGTTGTCTTCGATGATGAAGACGACCGGATACTGGCTGCGCACCGCTTCGGCCACCGCCTCGACGAATTCGCCCTGCTGGGTGGTGCCGTCACCGACACAGCAGATCGCGATCGGCAGGCCGGCCTTATCTTTGAGCGTGGCGGCGACGCCAACGGAATGCAGTGCATTATTGCCGACGGGACCGACGATCGAGGTGATGTTGAGAGCGCGGGAAGAAAGATGCGCGCTCATCTGTCGGCCGGCGGAATGAGAATTACCTGTGGCGAGAAGGCTGGAGAAGAACTCACGAATGGGCATGCCGCGCGCCAGCATCAAGGCTTTGTCGCGATAGTGCAGGTGCAGCCAGTCGTTGTCCTGAAGGAATTCGTTCAGAAGCGCCGTCGACTCATGACCTGCGCCGGAAACATGGAAATGTGCTATGCCTTGCTTGATAAATTCTCGTTCAAGTCGGTCTATTTCACGAGAAATGAAAAATATTCTGTGAAGTTGCTTGAGATGTTCTGTTGTAAATCTCCCTTCCATATCAACGATTTTCCTAGCCTGTCATGATCAATAATTTGCGAGGCGATAGGTAACCCCGCGGGGTGCCTTTTTCAATACACGTTAAATGACAATACCTTCCCTGTTTGAAATAGGTTTCGTGAGCATGGTCGGGTATCGAAAGTCGATAGGGACGGTGCCTACAAGGAAAGCGTGAAGGGCCGTTCAGTGCCGGCTGCGCATGATATAGGCCTATCTATCTGGCCAATGAATGAATCTCGGCGACATACCCACCTGGAAACTCCGCCATCGCCGCCGTGCGGCCGTCCGATGTGTAGGGACCGGTCAGCACCGTGGCGCCGCTTGCCGTTGCCTTGGCGAGCGTGTCGCTGAGATCCCCGGTTTCGTACCCCGTAACCTCGTGGCCGTACGGGAAGGGAAGATGGCCATCGGTCACCAGAATGGTCATTTTGCCGAAGATCGATTCGAGCCTGACCCTGTGGAATGTTTCGTCCGGTCGTCCGATTTCGATGCCGGGAGCCTTGGGTTCATCGGAAACCACTTTGCCGTGCGAGAAGGCGAGGAAGTCCTTGGTGAAGGCCGCGACGCGGTCTGCCGAAATATACACCCGGTTTTCAGGTATGGTTGCGAGTGCCGGATAGTTGGGCGCTGTGGTGTGCCAATAGAGCTGCATGTTGACGCCGCCCGGCCATTGGATGACCGCATCTCGGCCGATCGGATCGGGGAACGGCGCGACGATGACGTCGGCGCCCGCGGCTTTGGCGGCAGCCACCGCCTTGTCCATATCGGCGACGAGATAGCCCGTGCGTTCGAGGCCGAACGGATAGGGGATCGGTGTCGTAAAGCCGAAGAGGGAGACGAAGCCGGCCGGCGTCTGCAGGAGTTGCGATGTCGTGCTGCTCGGGGTCGGCGTTACCGTGGTCGTAACCTGCTTGGTGCTGGTGCCGCCGAAGGTGGCAATGAAACTCTTGGCAAAGGCATCGACCTTGTCGGACGCGACGTAGACGTGCGTCGTATCATATTGCGCACCGACGCCGACTTCGATGCGGGCGGCGGAGGCGGAAAGCGGAAAACCGGCGGCAAGGCAAAGCCCGGCCAGCAACAGATATTTCGATGCCGGATTGAGAATGCTGGTCATGGACTGCCCTCAGCTTGTCTTACGGATCGGCGCGTCGGCCTGCTTGTCGATGGACGCCGCTCGGGCGCGTTCTTCCTTGAGGACCAGTTCCTTCGGCTTCTTGCCGATGATCTGTTTGCGGCCCTTCGTGGAGAAGGGCTGCGCGAGCTGGGCCAGGAAACCCTTGGCGACACGGCCGCTGATGCCGATGTCGGTCGAGGAGGGGCGCGGTGGGTTGTAATACGTGCCGAGGATCTGGTCCCAGATCACCAGGTTCTCGCCGTAGTTCGTATTGCCTTCGGCCAGGAGCTTGGAATGATGCCAGCGATGCAGGCGCGGCGTGCTGAGTACCCAGTCGAGCGGTCCGGTGCGAACATCGATGTTGCAATGCGTGAGGAGGCCGATGAAGGCGGTTACGGCGCCGATCCACATGAACACCGGCAGTGGCGCTCCAAGAAGATAAAGCGGAATCTGTCCGAGCGCGATCTTGAACAACGTGTCGATGACGTGGAACCGCCCGGTATTGATGACCCATAGCCGCTCGACGCTGTGATGCAGAGCGTGGAAGCGCCAGAGCGACAGGTGCTCGTGTGCAAGCCGGTGAGCGACATAGAGGCCGAATTCGGCGATGATCAACCCGAGCACGACCTGCAAGGCCATCGGCCATTGTTCGGGCCATATGCCGAAATGATGGCTGAGCGCCGGCTGCGCGACCGTGGCGACGGCCATTGGAAAGGACGTACCGATGGCGGCGGCAATCTGCACGCCGCCCTTGTTCAGCAGTGTATGGGCGACATCGTTGAAAGTCTCGTCATCCCGTTTCAGCCAGGTCTGCTCATAGGGCATGAGTCGCTCGAAAAGTGCGATGACCGCGACCACCGAGAGATAGACGACATTGAACCAGAGCAACTGCATCGAGGATTGAAAGGCGAAATAGGCGCCGATCAGCCCAGCGCAAAAGATGGCGGGCCACAACAGGGAGGAAACAGCGGCGTAAAGACGCGAACTGTTTTGATATGTCATGCCATTGTCCTTCGGGATTGAGGGCGGCGAGCAGCTT
>JAGWJK010000849.1 GCA_028865845.1 Rhizobiaceae bacterium | reverse complement strand
AAAGCGGTGCAGATCTTTGCGACGGTCGCCTGGTCTCCGAGACTGCCGGTAAGCTTGGCGAGGAGGGCGCGATCCATTGTCGGCACCTTATGCGCGGATTGCTGGCTCATGATCGTCAGGCCGCCTTGCTCTCACCGCCGCCGGGGTTCATCATTTCCTGCTCGACCGCGTCGATCGACGGACGCTCGTAGGCGGAGATGGTCTTGCGGCCGTATTCCAGGGCAACCTGCGGCACGGAGCCATTCATATAGGCAAGCAGTGTCTGCTTGACGATGATGTAGAGGCGATGCTGCTTCGTGCGCACGACCTTGATCTGCGAGACCAGCGGCGCGCAGACGGAGTAGGAAAGCAGAATGCCGAGGAAGGTACCGACCAGCGCCGAGCCGATGAGATGGCCGAGCACTTCCGGCGAATCGTTGATATGGCTCATGGCCTTGATGACGCCGAGAACGGCGGCGACGATGCCGATAGCCGGAAAGGAATCGCCCATCGTCGTGATGGAGTGATACGGCTTCATCTTGTCGTGCAGGATGGTGTTGATTTCCTCGTCCATCAGCGCCTCGATTTCATGCGAGCGGGCATTGCCGATGATGATGAGGCGGACATAGTCGCAGATGATGGCCGTGACTTCCTTGTTCTTCAAGACCGTGGGTGCGGCCTGGAAGATCACGGATTCATCGGGATTGTCGATGTGGGCTTCGATCTCGTTGCGCGACTTGGTGCGCAGGTCGCGCATCAGGGCGTAGAGCACGCCGAGCACGTCGAGATAGTTGCGCTCCTTCGGCACCGAATGCTTGAAGGCTTCGCCGAGCGCCTTGCCGGAATCCTTCACCACCTTCATCGGATTCGCCATGATGAAGCCGCCGATGCCGGCGCCGGCGATGATGACAAATTCAAAGGGCTGGAACAGCGCGTCCACATGCCCGCCCATCGCCATGAAGCTGCCTATGATGCAGCCGCAGGTCACTACAAATCCGATAATAATATTCATCGCTGGTCCACACCTGAACGTTGCTACCTCCGATTAGGTAGGAGCCCTGCCTTGCGTGAGGCTGTTGGGCGTGCACTGCAGCAGGCTTTTCATCGTGTCAGCTTCGCACAAGCCAAGGACGGCAGAGTACCGGGTAAGGGCATCCACGCCCGGCTAACGACATGATGGGACGTTTCACCAAGACGCTTCCCTTTCCGTTATTCTCCAATGTCCGGAGGGCGTTGAAAATGCAGTCTGGTATCTATGTCGCGCTATCCTCGCAGATGGCGCTGGAGCGGCGTCTGACGACGATCGCTGATAACATGGCCAACGTGAACACGACGGGTTTCCGCGGCACGGAGGTCAAGTTCAATCAGGTTCTCAGCAACACCGACAACAAGCTCAACGCCAAGGTCGCCTTCGTCTCGCAAGGCAATGACTATCTCTCCACAGAAAATGGTGAACTGCAGAACACCGGCAATCTCTTCGATTTCGCCGTCAAGGGCGACGCCTGGTTCGGCATCAACACACCCGCGGGCCTGGTGCTGACGCGCGACGGCCGCTTTACCATGACCGACAACGGCGCCCTGGTTTCGGTGCGCGGTTATCCGATCGTAGATGCCGGCGGCGCGCCGATCCAGCTCGACCCCTCCGGTGGCGCTCCCACAGTTTCGTCCGACGGCACGATCACGCAGAACGGCCGGCGGGCAGGCCAGATCGGCCTCTATAGCGCCGATGTCAGCAAGGGTTTCCTTCGTTTCGACAACAGCGGCGTGTTGCCCACCGACCCGCCGCAGGCCGTCATCGACCGCTCCAACGTCGGCGTCGCCCAGGGCTACCTTGAGAATTCGAATGTCAACGGCATGCGCGAAATGACCGAGCTGATCGAAGTCAGCCGCGCATTCGAAAACATCTCGACGCTTACCAGCAGCAGCGAAGGCACGCTCACGGACGCGATCAAGACCCTCGGCGGCAGCCAGTAAGAGGGACGGATCATGGTCGAGGATCGGATGCCGCAGGGCGCATTGTCTCCGAAGCTTTCGCATATCGCTGCACTCACGGGGCAGTATGTGATGGCGGAAAACGCGGTCGCGCATGGCGGCCATGTCCGCACCATCGCGGCGGGGCACTATACGGTGGCCGGCCTGTCGCGGCACGTGCGGCTTGGTGAATTCGTCGCGCATCGCTCGACGACCGGCATTCATCTCGGCGAAGTCGTCCGTGTCGAGCCGGAGCTGACATATGTCTGTCCGATCGAGCCGGGAGAGCCGATCGGCATCCACGACACCATCATTCGCAAGGGCGCCTTTCGCATCGCGCCGACGGACAGCTGGTGCGGCCGTACGATCAATTCGCTCGGCGAGCCGATCGATGGCTTGGGCCCGCTGACCTCGGGAACCGAATCCCGCTCCATTTCCAATACCGCCCCGCCCTCCATGACGCGCCGGCGCGTCGAAACCGGTTTCAAGACCGGCGTTCGCGCCATCGATATCTTCTCGCCGCTCTGCCTTGGCCAGCGCCTCGGCATTTTCGCAGGCTCCGGCGTCGGCAAATCGACGCTGCTGTCGATGATTGCCCGCGCCAATGCCTTCGACAAGGTGGTGATTGCGCTGGTCGGCGAACGTGGCCGTGAAGTGCGCGAATTCATCGAGGATACGCTCGGGCCGCATATGAAGAAATCGGTCGCCGTGGTGGCGACCAGCGACGAGAGCCCGATGCTGCGTAAGATGGCGCCGCTGTCGGCGATCACGATTGCCGAGCATTTTCGCGACCAGGGCGACAACGTGCTGTTGATCGTCGACAGCGTCACGCGTTTTGCCCATGCCATCCGCGAAGTGGCGACCGCCTCCGGCGAGCCGCCGATCGCCCGCGGCTATCCAGCCTCGGTCTTCACCGAACTGCCGCGCCTGCTGGAACGCGCGGGACCTGGCGCGGAAGGCACGGGGACGATCACCGCGATCATCTCGATCCTCGTCGACGGCGACAATCACAACGATCCGATCGCCGACTCCACCCGCGGCATTCTCGACGGCCACATCGTCATGCAGCGCAGCCTTGCGGAAGAGGGGCGTTATC
>JAGWJK010000848.1 GCA_028865845.1 Rhizobiaceae bacterium | reverse complement strand
GCGCTGGTCTGGACGCTGCAGGATCTGCTGCCCGGTCCCGGCTGGGGTGTCATCGATTCCACCGGCGAGCCGAAGCCGGTCTGGTACGCGCTGCGGCGGGCTTTCCGTCCCGTACAAGTGCTCTTGACAGACGAGGGCACCAACGGTCTCGATGTGCATGTCCTCAACGAAACCGGTGCGGCCATTGATCTCGATCTGGAGGTCGTCTGCCTGCGCGATGGCCGGCAGACCGTGGTGAGCGGCAAGCGGTCGCTTTCGGTCGAGGCTCATACCGCGCAGAAGATTGCCTGCACCGATCTTTTCGGCGCCTTCTTCGACACGACCTATGCCTTTCGCTTCGGTCCGCCGTCGCACGATGTCACCCTTGCACGGCTAGCGAGGCAGGATACCGGGGCGCTCGTTGCAGATGCCTTCTATTTTCCGCAGGGCAGGACGAAGGCATTTCGCGAGGTGGAAATTGCGGCATCGGTCAGCGAACAGGACGGCAGCTGGTTCCTCGATCTTCGCAGCGACCGCGTCGTGCAATCGGTACAGATCGATTTCGAGGCCTATCGCGCCGAGGACGACTGGTTCCATCTGGCGCCAGGCGCGGGACGGAGCGTGAGACTCTTTCCGCGAGCAGGAACAGCAGCCGGCACCATTCCCGCCGGCCAGGTCAAAACCCTGGGTGGCCGGCGGATTTTCGAAGTGTAGCGTCAGCCGGCTTAGGCCTCAGCGCAGGCCGGCTAGCGTCATATGGACGTTTTTCAGCTCCGAATATTCATCGAAGCCATGCCGGCCGAGTTCGCGGCCGACGCCGCTCTGCTTGTAGCCGCCGATCGGCATTTGCGGGGTGCCATCGCCCATGCCGTTGATCCAGGTGCGGCCGGCCTTGATGCTGCGGATCGCCTGCAATCCGGTCGACAGGTTGGTGGTCCACACGCAGGCGGAAAGGCCGAAGGGCGTGTCGTTGGCAAGCCGGATCGCCTCTTCGGCATCGGTGAAGCGGAAGGTGCTCAGCACAGGCCCGAAAATCTCATCGCGCGCTATGGACATGTCCGGCTTGACGTCGATGAAGATCGTCGGCGCGAAGAAGGCGCCGCTTTCGCCAAGCCGGGTGCCGCCGGTATAGACCGCCGCGCCATCGGCCTTTCCTTCGGCGACGTAGCTCGCCACCTTGTCCATATGGGCCTGGTGGATCAGCGCGCCGACATTGGTGGCGTCGTCGAGAGGATCGCCGGTGACGATCTTTGCGGCCAGTGCTTCCACCTTCTCCAGCAGTTTGTCGGCGATTTCGTCGGCAACGATGAGCCGGCTGCCGGCGATGCAGGCCTGGCCGGAGCAATGGAAGGCGCCGCCGGAGATTTTTGCCGCTGCCGCATCGAGGTCGGCGTCGGCAAAGACCACCTGCGGACCCTTGCCGCCGAGTTCGAGCCCGACGCGCTTGATGTTCTGTCCCGCAAGACTGCCGATGATGCGGCCGACGCGCTGCGAGCCCGTGAAATTGACGACATCGACATCGGGATGTTCTGCAAATACCTGGCCGACGTCGGCACCGTAGCCGGTGACGACGTTCAGCACTCCGTCGGGCAGGCCGGCCTCGCGGGCGAGTTCCGCAAGGCGGATGGTCGAGCCGGAGGTGAATTCGCTCGGCTTGATGACGACGGTGCAGCCGGCGCCGATCGCCCACGGGATACGTTCGGAGCCGATCAGCAGCGGGAAATTCCAGGGTGTGATGATGCCGACGACACCGGCCGGCTCGCGCAGCACGAGGCCGAGCGTGTTGGTGCCGAGGTCGTTGTAGGTCTCGCCTTCGAGACCCCGCGCCTGGCCGGCGGCATAGCGCCAGAGTTCGGCGGAATAGCCCATCTCGCCGCGCGCCTGGCTGATCGCCTTGCCGACCTCCAGGGCTTCGATCGTCGCCAGTTCCTCGACATTTGCCTCGATCAGCTCGCTGACGCGATACAGGATGCGCGACCGCTCGGCACTGGACATGCGTGGCCAGGGGCCGTTGTCGAAGGCGGCGCGAGCCGCTGCGATGGCACGCTCGGCATCGGCGCGGGTGCCGCGGGGGATGATGCTGACGACATGGCCGGGATGGGCCGGGCTCTCGCGCGTAATGGTCTCGCCGGAGAGTGCCGGAACGCTGGCGCCGTTGATCAGCATCGAATAGCGCCGCTCCTTCAGCAGGCGGGCATCATCGAGGCGGGGAGCGATAAAGCGGTAATGAACGGTCATTTCGAAAGTCCCTTGAAAACCTTTTGGCGATGGCCAGGCTTCGCGCGTCCCTTATTCCGCGCCCGGCCCCTCACCCTGACCCTCTCCCCGCAGGCGGGGAGAGGGGACCGAACAGCGTTTGCCTGATGTGCTGAGGGCTTCATTGGACGCCGTGGAGCCCCCTCTCCCCGCAATGCGGGGAGAGGGCTGGGGTGAGGGGCTGTGCAACCAGTTTCGGCAAGCCCGACGAGCTTGGCAAGCTCCGTCAATTCAATAGACTCAGAAATTGCACAACGATGCAAATCACGCAAGCGATTTACGCACGTTCCGAAAATTTACGCAATTTGCGTAACTGTCTCTCCGCGCTGCAGCTGTACGCCGCATTCGATCTGCAGAGGGATCGCCTCGGCATAGGTAAGGCGGCGTTGCACCAGGGCAATGGCCTGGCGCGCCATTTCGGCGCAATCGACCCGCATCGTCGTCAGCCGCGGGTGCATCAGCGCGGCGTAGGGCAGGTCGTCGAAGCCGATGACGGAAACTTGGCTGGGAACGCGCAGCCCAACCGCTTCCAGCGCACTCATCAGCCGGAAGGCGCCCATATCGTTGGCGCAGAAGACGCTGGTCCAGGAGGATTCGCCGCGCGCGCGCCGCTCGACCTCGGCCAGAAGTTCGGTATCGACGCCGCCCGCAACCGTCACGGTCGTGCAGGCAGTCCCTTCATAGGCCTCGACGGCCGAGTAGAAACCGCGGCGGCGCTGGCTTGTCGTCCAGCGCGTATGATCATGAACATAAAGGAGATTTCGGTGTCCGGCCCGAAGCAGCGTGTGGCCCGCGAGTTCGGCGCCGAAGAA
>JAGWJK010000847.1 GCA_028865845.1 Rhizobiaceae bacterium | reverse complement strand
GCCGCCACCTCGTCGCCGGAGTGGCGATTGGCCTGGCGATCGCGCCGGCGGCAGTGCTGACAGCGACTGCTGCCCATGCAGAACAGGGCAACATGGACGCCGCGATGCGAGACCTGGGCAACGCTGCCCAGGCGCTGCGCCGGGCAACACCGAACAAGGGCGGCCATCGGGAACGAGCCCTGCAGCTTGTCGAACAGGCCATGAACGAGGTTCAGGCCGGCATCGACTACGCGGCTCGCCACGGCGGTTAAGCAGATCGAAATGCCATCCCTCGTTCAACAGGAGAGAGAATTCCAATGATACGCAACAAAGCACTTTGCATGCTGCTGGCTGGAAGCCTGGGTCTTCTCAACGGCGGCAACGTCTTCGCCCAGGAGGCGACGAAGACGCCGCACATTCCGCTCGCCAAGACAATCGGCCAGGTTAGCCACGAAGATCCGGTGGCAACGCTCGTCGTTCTCAATTCGACCGGTTCGACCCTGGATGGAGACAAGCTCGTCCTCACCGGCGTTTCGGCAAATACCATCGTCTTCGCCGATCGGCCGGTTCGCGCTGCCGGTCATCTGACCACGGCCGATTTCGTCAAGCAGTGGGCTGAAGGTCCCGATAGTTTCGAAAAAGATCCGCCAAACGCAACCGTCTCCGTCCTTGGGGTCAATTCCGATGTCAGTGACGCCGTCGTTACGCTGAAGTCGGCGAAACTCGACGGAACGACCCTGACATTCGATGTCGCGGTGCTGGAAGGAAGCCTTGCGGGCGCCACCGGTCCGACAGCCCTGTTCATCGATCATTGGCGTGGCTGGCACGGCGGTGCCTGGTACGGCGTCGGCCTCGCAACGGGTGCCGCCCTTGGCGTCGCGGCTGCCTCGCAACCTGTCTATCCGGCTCCCTACTATTATGGACCGGCCTATTATCCGCCGCCCGTCGAAAGACCTTGCCCTCCGGGCTATTGGCTTGGCCCCTGGGGCGATTGCCGCGACACGCCCTACCATGGGCGACTGCCGAACGGCACCTGGCAATAAGCCAACCCCGTTTGCGTGATCTCGCATCGCTTCGGCGCGCCTCTGCGCGTCGGAGCCTTGGCGTTGAACCGGAGGTTCCGCGCAGCATCGTTTCTGTTCGCGATGCCGGCTTGCGCGAAACCGCCGATACGAGATGCCGACAACGATATTTCCGGAGTTTTTGATGACCAGCCTTCGATATCTCTGGCGCCACTGTATGTCGCGCACCCGCACGAGACGTGGCACCTATGGCTGGATTGTCTTCCTTCTGACGGCGACGCTGACGACCCTGATTGCGGTGAGGGTGCAGAGCGCCGAACCCGGTGGCTCCTTCTACAATGTCGACGCATCCGTGATGAAAGGCGCACCGGGCACGATCATACGCTCGGAGCCGATGCCGTTTTCTCCACGCGGTACAACCGCATACCGTATCCTTTATCGTTCGGTGGGCTTGCATGACGAGCCGATCGCGGTTTCAGGCGTGCTGGTGGTGCCGACGCGCGGCTCCGACCTCACCCGGCACATCGTTGCCTGGGCTCATCCGACGACAGGCGTGGCAACGGTCTGCGCGCCGTCGCTGCGATCCACGGTCTACCAGCAGATCCAGGGCCTTCATCGGATGCTGTCGAAAGGCTATGCGGTCGTCGCCACCGATTACCCCGGCCTCGGCACGGCCGGTGTCCATCCCTACCTGATCGGCACCAGCGAGGGACGCGCGGTTCTCGATTCCGTGCGCGCGGCCAAAACCCTTCTCAAGCAACCGAAGCCCGCCGAGTTCATCGTATGGGGCCATTCCCAAGGCGGGCAGGCGGCCCTCTATACCGGACTGCTCGCAGACACCTACGCGCCCGACCTCAAGCTCATGGGCGTCGCCGCGGCGGCTCCCGCTACCGATCTTTCCACTTTGATGCGTGATGATTTCGCCTCCAGCGGTGGCAAAGGGCTTACCGCCCTGACGCTATGGTCCTGGTCGCGCATTTTCGACATTCCACTCACCGACACGGTCGAGCCAAATGCCATACCGACGGTGGACGAACTCGCAAGCGGGTGCATCGAAACGATCTTCGATCTCCTTGCCCGCAGGGTAGAGGAGCGGCCGCTCGGCCGGGATTTTCTCACCGTCACCGACATATCGAGCGCCCAGCCCTGGAATTCCGTGCTCACGGAAAACTCGCCCGGCGTACTGCCGAGAAAGTATCCGGTAATCATCGCACAGGGCCTTGCCGACACCATCGTGCGCCCACAGGTCACGGTCGCGTACGCACAGCAGCTCTGCGCGAACGGCAACAGAACCGAATTGTTGACGCTGCCCCGCGTCGGGCATGGCTTTATAGCCCACGACAGCGCCACCGACATCGTCGAGTGGATGGCACGCCGTTTCAAGGGAAAACCGGCGCCAAGCACGTGTGGCGCGAAAGTGCCATTGGTCACGAGTGAGGGCACGGCAGCGGACGAAGACTAGATATCGAAGGTCATCCATTCGGCAGGGACCGATTACCGCCGAGCCCAGGTCATCGATATTTTCATTTTCACGATTTGCGATAGCTTTCTGATCGGACGCATGATCGTCTTGGACGAAAAAGCGTCATTGCATGTAGCGGCAGAGAAGACCGATCCGAAACTCGCAAAGGAGCCGACAGCCTTGGCACGTCGCCTATCGAGGTGGGGCATTTTCACTGCCGGAGCGCCCGGGCAACGATGGCACATGGCATTGCGGGCTGCGCTCAGCACCGGCCTTGCTATCGGCTTCGGCCTGGCAGTTGGCGATGTCTCAGCCGGCCTGCTGGCGACCATGGGCGCCTTCACCGCGCTTTACGCTTCCGATCGGCCCTACTTCAACAGGGCGATCATTCTCACCGGCATTGCGATCTCCTTGACCCTCGTGGTCTCCCTCGGTCTCTGGTCGCAGCATTTCCCTTGGTTGGCAGTCCCGCTTGTCGTCGCAATCGCCATGGTCGCGACCTTTACCTGCAACGCGCTTCGCATCGGCCCTCCCGGCGCCTACATATTCGCACTCGCCTGCGCGGCCGGGACAGCAATCCCAACC
>JAGWJK010000846.1 GCA_028865845.1 Rhizobiaceae bacterium | reverse complement strand
CCAGATTGACCAGCGTGTCCTTCCAGACGCCGATCGCCTTTGTGGCATTGGCACCGCCAAGCTTGATGGCGCTCGGGATCGGGATCGACTCGCAGACGCTCCAACGCATGCCTGCCGCCTCCACCAGGGCCTTGCGCGCCTCGATTTCCTCTAGGCCCCACACGCGCGAATAGGATATTTCATGAAGGGCGGTGACGATTCCCGTCGCGCCGCCCTGACGGGCGTGAATGAGTGGAACGAGGTCCCGTGGACCAAACCAGCGCCAGCAACTCTCCATGAAGATATCTCCCTATTTGTTGGTCAACATATCGCCAAACATCGCTATGTCTAGCCGATTGGCACATCCAGCCAAGCTTGACATCTCTTATTGACCAACAATATGTTTTTGCAAGTGGAGGCGCTAATGACGGAAACGATCGAGATCGAGGATAAGGGATCTGCGGTCGATCACGTGGTCGATGCAATCAGGCGCCTTATGCGCGAACGCAATCTCGGCGTCGGCGACGCGTTGCCGTCCGAAATCGACCTTGCGGCGATGTTCAGCACCAGCCGCAACACCGTGCGCGAGGCGATCCGCATCCTCAAGGCCTACGGCATCGTCGAATCCCGCCAGAAGGTGGGCGCGGTCATTACCGACCGGCGCCAACAGGCGCTGATGGAGCTGTTTTCCTTCGCGCTCGATATTTCCACCGAGAGTTTTCTCGATATCCAGGGCTTCAGGCGGCTGATCGAGGTCAATCTCTGCGACATGCTTTTCGAGACGATCAACGACGGCGATATTGCTCGCCTCGAAGCCATCAACGATGCCATGCGGCTGGCGCCGGAACTTTCGGACGCAGCCGATTTCGACTTCAAATTCCACGCTGCCCTGGTCGGATTTGCCAACAATCGTACGCTGTCGCAGGTTTACGGCATCCTGCAACCGCTGCTGCAGCGCCTGATGGAAGCTGGAAAACGCACGCGCGTCGCCGTCGATGCCTCCTATCTCGAGCATTGCGACATCATCGCCGCATTGAAACAACGCGACCGCATCGCCTATAGCTATCACATGAACCGCCACCTTCACGCCGGGCTGCAATTCATCGAGCAAGACAGAGCGGCGCTCGATAATTGATCTGCCATTTCATGACGGACCTGCTGCAATGAAAAGACATATGCTCGACACCGGCTGGACAGTGTCCCGTCTCCGCGCGCCTTCAACGGCACCGACGCTGCCGGCAACGATCCCGGCGACGGTGCCCGGCAACGTGCACACCGATCTCCTGTCGGCGCGGCTGATCACCGACCCCTATCGAGACGTCAACGAAATTTCACAGGACTGGATCGGGCGCTCGGCCTGGCGCTACCGCCTGGCTTTCGATTGGGAGGGCGACGATGCCGACCGGGTCGATCTTTCCTGCCTCGGCCTCGATACAGCGGCCCGTCTGGAGTTGAACGGCACGTTGCTCGGCGAAACCAGCAACATGAACCGCAGCTATCGGTTCGACATCAAGAAGCAACTCAAGACCGGTCAAAACGAGCTGATCGTCGATTTCGAGTCTCCTTATGTGCATGGCGAATCCGTGCGGGCTGCGCTCGGCAGCGCCGCCGATATCCCGGCCAACTATCCCGGCCCGAGTAACCTCATCCGCAAGATGGCCTGCAACTTCGGCTGGGACTGGGGTCCGAGCGTCGCGACTTCAGGCATATGGCAGCCGATTAGCATCGAAAGCTGGTCGAAAGCCCGTCTCGGCGTGGTCCGCCCCGAGGTCTCCCTGCAGGGGAGCGACGGTGTCGCGCGCGTTCATGTGGAAATCGAATGGGCATCCGACGGCACCGACAGCGCGGCCCTGGTGATGTCGATCGGCGGCAAACGGTCGGAAGTGCGGATTGCCCAGGGCGAAACCCATGCTCTGGTGGAATGCCGGATCGAAAATCCCGAAGTCTGGTGGCCGTATGGGCTTGGCGATCAGCCGCTCTACGATCTCGATCTTCAGCTTCTCGGCACCGACGGCGCGACCCTAGACAGCTGGCAGCGCCGCGTCGGCTTTCGCTCCGTGCGTCTCGACACGACACCGGATGACATCGGCTCCGCCTTCACCATCGTCGTCAACGATGTGCCGGTCTTTGCCCGCGGCGCCAACTGGATTCCCGACGATTGCTTCCTGCCACGCGTGACGCGTGCCCGCTACCGCGAACGGATCGCGCAGGCGCGCGACGCCAACATGAACCTGTTGCGGGTCTGGGGCGGCGGCATCTACGAGACCGATACATTCTACGAGGAATGCGACGCCGCCGGCATTATGGTCTGGCAGGATTTTCTTTTCGCCTGCGCGGCCTATCCCGAAGAAGAACCTGTTTATGGCGAGGTCGAGGCAGAAGCACGCGAAGCGATCACCCGACTGATGCCGCATCCTTCACTGGTGCTGTGGAACGGCAACAACGAAAATATCTGGGGCTATTTCGACTGGGGCTGGCAGGATGTGCTTGCCAATCGCCCATGGGGCGCCGGTTACTATCTCGATCTGCTGCCGAAGCTGGTGGCGGAAATCGATCCGACGCGGCACTACTGGCCCGGAAGCCCCTATTCCGGCTCGATGGATATTGCGCCGAATGCGGACGAGCACGGCTGCAAGCACATCTGGGATGTCTGGAACGAGGTCGGATACGAGACCTATCGCAAGTATGTTCCGCGTTTCTGCTCCGAATTCGGCTGGCAGGCTCCGCCGACCTACGCGACGCTGACTGAGGCGGTGCGCGAAAAGAAGCGCGCGGCGGCATCTCCGGGCGTGCTCCATCACCAGAAGGCGACCAGCGGCAACGACAAGCTATTGCTGGGGCTGGACGGTTGGTTTCCGCACCCCGAAAATTTCGACGACTGGCTGTTCGTCACACAGTTGAACCAGGCGCGCGCCATCAGCTTCGGCATCGACCACATGCGTTCGCACCGCCCGACATGCATGGGCACCATAGTCTGGCAACTGAACGATTGCTGGCCGGTCACCTCCTGGGCGGCAATCGACGGCGCCGACCGGAAGAAGCCGCTCTGGTATGCGCTCCGTAACAGCTA
>JAGWJK010000845.1 GCA_028865845.1 Rhizobiaceae bacterium | reverse complement strand
GTGGTTGCCATCGGCCGCTTCGGCAAATTCGGCCATGACCGTGAGATGACGCCGCTGGACAAGCAGGCCATCATCCGCGTGAACCGCGACACACTCTATTCCTCGGCCGTGTTCGACCTTGACGCGGGGCCGGTCACGGTAACGTTGCCCGATACCGGTGGGCGGTTCATGTCGATGCAGATCTTCGATCAAAACCATTATACTCACGGCGTCTACTATAAGCCCGGCACCTACACGTTCACCCGTGAAGAAATTGGAACACGCTATGTCTTTCCGGGTATACGCATCCTTGTCAATCCGGAGGATCCCAAGGACTTGACGGCCGTGCACGCGCTGCAGGACAAGATAGCGGCTGAACAGCCTGGGGGTCCCGGCAAGTTCGAGATCCCCGATTGGGATAGTGCCAGCCGCGACAAGACCCGCGCAATCATCCTGCAACTGGGCGAACCGTTGCCGGATACGCGTGGCATGTTCGGAGCCAGGGAGCAGGTCGATCCGGTTCGACATTTCATCGGCTCGGCCATGGGTTGGGGCGGCAATCCCGAGGGAGACGCCCTGTACCTGAACCGCACGGTGGCCAAGAATGACGGCAAAACTGTATATTCCGTCAAGGTGGGCGATGTGCCGGTCAAGGGCTTCTGGTCCATCAGCATCTACAACGTCAAGGGGTTTTACGAGCCGAACGCGTTAAATGCCTACACGATCAACAATCTCACGGCGGCCAAGGACGCCGACGGTGGCGTGACCGTCCAATTTGGCGGCTGCGATGGCAAGATTGCCAACTGCCTGCCGACGCCGGAGGGATGGAACTACATGGTCCGTCTTTACAGGCCCGACGCGAACATTCTTGATGGAAGCTGGAAGTTTCCCGTTGCGGAGGAAGTGAAATGAGGCGCCGAACTTTTTTGGCGGGTTCAGCCGCCCTGATCGCATCGTCGCCAATTCAGGCTTCGGCGCAGGACGATATCAAGGCGACAGCCCGCGAAGCCTACATCTATACTTATCCGATGGTGAAGAACTATCTCACCATCTATCAATATGCGTTGGAACCGGGCGGTAGGCAGTACAAGGGCCCCTTTAACACGATGAGCAGCATCGCTCGGGTCTATACGCCCGAGGATACGGCCATCATCACGCCGAATTCGGACACGCCCTACTCCTTCATCGTCTTCGATCTCAGGGCGGAGCCCATCGTGGTGACGATGCCGGCGATCGAGAGAAACCGCTATTATTCGCTGCAATTGATCGACCTCTATACCAACAATGTCGATTATTTGGGAACGCGGGTCGACGGCAACGACGGCGGCGACTTTCTGGTCACCGGCCCCGGCTGGAAGGGCGATGTGCCGAAAGGCGTCAAGCGCGCCATAGAAATGCCGACCACGCTCGCTATCGGCATCGTCAGGACGCAGCTCTTCTCGCCCGCCGACCTCGACAAAGTGAAGACAATTCAGGCAGGCTACAAGGCGGCCCCCCTCTCGACCCATGTCGGAACGCAGGCGCCCGCGGCTCCGCCATCGGTCGAATGGCCGCCGATTTCCGACGAAAAGATGGTCTCAGACTACTGGTCGATTGCCGCCTTCCTGCTTCTCTTTGCTCCCGCTTATCCCGGCGACGAGCCGCAGCGCGACAATCTTGCGAAGCTTGGTATCTCGCAAGGCGCAAAGTGGCCGCGAACGGATCTACCGCCCGACAGGCTGACATTAATGAATGCGGTGGCGGTCGAGACGGAGAAGGAAATTCGTGGCGAAGCCGGCCGTCTGACGGATTCTTCCAAACTGTTCGGAACGCCGGAGACCATGAAGGGTCAGTACATGGTTCGCGCAGCCGCCGCGCAAGGTGGCATCTACGGCAACTCCGTGCAGGAAGCACTCTATGTGATCTATGTCGCCGACGCGCGGAAGACGGCGCTCACCGGCGCAACCGGAAAATACACCCTAACTTTCACACCGGAGACACTTCCTCCGGTCGACGCGTTCTGGTCGTTGACCATGTACGACAGGCCAAAACAGTTGCTTGTCGATAACCCTATCGGTCGCTATCTGATCAACTCTGCGATGCTTCCCGAACTCACGAAAAATGACAACGGTGAGATCGTCCTCTATCTACAGCACGAAAGCCCTGGGCCGAAGCTGGCAGCAAACTGGCTTCCCGCCCCGAGCGAAGCTTTCTACGCCGTCATGAGGCTCTACCTGCCCAAGGCAGAAGCGCTGGACGGACGCTGGGAGCGCCCACAAATCGAAATCGCCCTGTAATGAGCATTGGCGCGTGATCGCCCAGCGCTCAATAAGCGAATTCAGCGCATCGGCATCAGGTGTCACCTGCGACGCAACCGCACCCCGTGTTGTCACTATTGGTACGGCCGCTTTACAGCAACTGCAACTGGTGGCTTGATAACTGATGTACGGGCGCGAAGGAGACGCCGTCTCACAACGCCTGTCCACCCAACGCTGCCCTTGGCTGGGAGTAGGTCCTCTCAACGAAACGCGTAGACAAACCACACCAGATCCGCGCTGATATTGCGTTAGTTTTCAATTGGTGACGCCAGTTTGAACAAGGAGAAGAGAATGGACGCACCATCTGGCTGGCAGACAGAATACAGCATTGAAGCCGATGCAGCTCCCGAAGAGATATGGGCGCTGTTTCGCGACGTTCCTGGGTGGACGCAGTGGAACGCCGGCATCGAAACTATTGTCCTCGAAGGGCCGTTCGCCCAAGGGACCACCTTTGTGATGAAGCCGCCTGGGGAGGAGGCTTTTCGCTCGACACTGATCGAAGTCCGGGAAAACGAGTGTTTCGTTGATGAAACCCGCGTCGGTGATCTCATCGTCACCGTCGAACATCGGATTCAGCGCCTGGGGCCGTCGCGAACGCGTATTATCTACACGGTCGACGCGCGTGGCGATGGCGCAACCGAAATTGGTCCGATGATCTCGGCCGACTTTCCGGACGTTCTGGCAGCGCTTGTCCGGCTTGCCGAAGACAACCGTAGCGGACGTCCAACCGAGCGCTAATTCCGTTCACATGGTAGGTGGCGATCTTCGTAAGCGGTG
>JAGWJK010000844.1 GCA_028865845.1 Rhizobiaceae bacterium | reverse complement strand
GATTTACCTGAATTACGATTTGTTAACGATAAGAACCGAGAATTGAGCATTGCCAGACTTGGGCTGGTGTACGCTGTCGCGTCGGTTTTGAAGTCGGGTCTTGGTATAACCGGGACCGCTGCACCGGATGAAATGCGATAAACGTCACCATTTGCCCACATTGCACTGGCATTAACTGTAGTGTTTGCGAGTGGATCGAGTGATGGCAGAAAAACAGTTGGCGTATCGCGCAAGCGGAAACGACGAGTTCTTTGCGGATGATGATCCGCTTGCCGAACTCGCCCGCATCGTCGGTTTCGAGCCGCGGCCAGCCGCTCAGGCGGCACCCGCGGCTCAGCGGCAAGAGCCTGCCTTTGATCTTGAGGACGAGCTCTTGCGAGAGTTCGAGCGCTATGATGCGCCTCGTTTGAGACCGGCAGATGACACTCCGGTTTCGCCGGAAGACCAGCCCTTTGCCGGCGAAGCGTTGCTTGCCGTTCCCGCGAATGACAGCATTCCGCAGCGTCCCGTCGAGGCGCCGGTTGCCGAACCGCGCCGTACGGAACCGAAGTTCGCCGAACTGCCGCAGCCCGTCGCTCCGCCAAAGCCGAGCATGGGTGCGCGTGATCTGATTGACGAATTGGAGATGTCGATTGCGCCGGCGCCGCAGCCCGTCGCACCTAAGCCCCAGGCAACGGCGCCGGTCCCTCCGGCTCCGAAGATCCCGCAGTCGGCCGCCGCGACCGTGAAGTTGCCGCTTGCCCATTTCACCACGTCGACTCAGATGGAAGCGCGGGTACAGGCAAAGCCGGCGCCGCAGGCCGGCGTTGAGCCGCCGGTCACTCAATCGCGCCCCGTCGAGCCGGTGCCCGTTTTCGATGAACCGGTCATGCAGGCCGCACCGCAGCCCGAGCCTGTTACTGTTCGGTCCGCCGCGCCGGTTGCCAGGGTGCCTGAGCCGATCGCTCCTGCCAGTATGGATGCGGCTGCTCTTTCCGCCGAGATCGACGATCTCCTGGATGATATCGACCGCTATCCCGTCCCGAGCCGTGGTCCGGTTTCGGAAGTCAAGGTCGAGCCGAGCTTCGACGTCTTCGATATGCCGCAGCCTGTCGCGTTGCAGCCTGCGATGTCTCAACCAGTTGCCGCACCTGCTGCAAAGCCGCAGCAGCACGCACCGGTTTCGATCGATCTTGAAGCCGACGATCCGTTTGCGGGTCAGGATTTCGAATTCGATCTTGCCGACATAGAAATGGAACTGGCCGAGCTGGACTTCGCCGAGACAAGCAAGCCTGCGCCGCAGCCTGCTCCCGTCGCTGCGAAGCCGGTTCCGGTTGCCCCCGCGCCGGCTCCGGCCGTTTCCCGTACGATCCCGGTGGCGCCGGTTTCGCAAGCCCTGCCGATGTCTCCGACGATTTCGGCCGACACGACGGCCAGGGCCTCGGTAACCCTTTCGCCGGCCGCGCCGCGTGTCACGCCGGCTCAGCCGCGTCCTGAACCCGTTGTGGAGCGGCCAGCGCCTGCGCCGGTTGCTGCCGCACCGGTCGCCCGCAAGCCTGAGCCTGCTTTCGATGCCGAACAGGCGTTGCCCTTCGATCCGACGGAGATTTCCGAGACCGAAGAGCGCGTCGAGAATTTCGAAGGATCGCACGTTCCGAACCTGCCGCCGGTCGAGCAGGGGGAACCGATTGCCGTTTCGCCGGAATATGATTTCGATATCGATGCCGAGATGGCAAGCCTCTTTGGCACGCCGGCGAAGGAAACCGCTCCCGAGCCGATCAAGCCGGCCGCAGCCGCCGTGCTTGGCAGTGCCACCACGCCGTCCTGGTCGAAGAATGCAGCGCCAAGGCCCGTTACCACACCGGTTGCAAAGCCGCCGGTCGAGGAGTTCGACGAGTTCGAACGGGCGATGGAAGAGGACTACCGCCGCAGCTACCGCGAGGCCGCAAGCCCGGTGGAGAATGTCGCGCGCATGACGCTGAACCCAGCAGCGGACATTCGCCGTCGTCCGGCGCGTTCGTTCCGCGGCATGGCGACCGCTGCTGCCGTCATCGCGGTTCTCGGTCTCGGCGCCTACGGCGTTTACGGCTGGGTCCGTCATGGCTCGCCGATTGCGAGCTTCTCCGGTGAGCCGCGCGTCATTACTGCCGACGCCGATCCGGTCAAGGTCGCGCCGGAAAATCCGGGTGGCACGGTTGTGCCGAACCAGGACAAAGCGGTCTATGACCGTGTTGCCGGCGACAGCACCGCTGCACCGAAGCAGAAGGAGCTGGTTTCCTCCAACGAGCAGCCGGTGGACGTCGTGCAGAAGACGCTCATTCCGGAAGCGGTATCACCCGACGACGGCAGCGGCGATCAGGTAACGCCGACGCCGGTCGGTGAAACCGAGGATCCGCGCCTTCTGCCGGATCAGAACGGCAACAACGCCAATACGGCAGCCGCCAATGACGACGGTCAGGTTCCGTCCGTGTCGCCGCGCAAGGTGCGCACGATGATCGTCAAGCCGGACGGCTCGCTGGTCGCCCGCGAAGACCCGGCGGTGGACAACACCACGACGGCTGCGTCTCCGGCTTCGACGCTGAAGACCGGTTCGACCAAGCCGGCAACGAACAACAACCAGGTCGCGTCGGCTGATCTGGCCCCGCCGACGACGAACACGCAAACTGCGAACACACAGGCGCCGGCGACGACTTCGACCCAGGCGCCGGATGGTGATTCTGCCAACGCCGAGAGCACGCCGATCCGCGTCGTGAAGACGACGCCGGTTCCAAGTGCGCGTCCGGCCCAGCAGCCGACCAAGACGGTGCCGGCTGCGACGACGGACAATGCGGCTGCTGCACGCCCGGTTCCGGCGCAAACGCAGCCGAAGGCACAGCCGCAGCAGGTTGCATCCGCAAGCCCGGCCGCGGCTCAGGCAACGCCTGCCGCTTCTGCAAGCGCTTCCGGCGCTTATGGCGTGCAGATCGCGTCTCTGCCGTCGCAGGAAGAGGCTCAGCGTTCGCAGGCCAACCTCAAGGTCAAGTTCGCCAGCGTCATCGGTGGTCACCCGCTTGAAATCCGTAAGGCCGACATTGCC
>JAGWJK010000843.1 GCA_028865845.1 Rhizobiaceae bacterium | reverse complement strand
GCCAGTCGCGGAAGTGGCCGCGGAGTAGGGGCTGATTTTCAGCAGGAACAGGAAAGGCCGGGGCGTTGCTCCGGCCTTTTCGTTTTCCCCTTCGCAACCATCTTGCGGATTGGCGGAAGATCATCGAAGACTTGATCTAAAGCGTAATTTGATTTCTCGCATGTCGTTGTCGCAAAACCGCTGCACGTTTTTGCGCGACACGCCGGGATGGAGGATGCGGATGGGCAGTTTTGCGGAAATTCGCGAGCGTGCGGAAAAGCGCAAGGGCGGCGCCGGGGGCTTATCGGTGCTGTTGAAGCCGAGACCAGAGCTCGAGGTCCTGCGCAGCATGCCGGATGACCGGGTCTTGTCGGAAATGACGCGCTACGTCTTCTATGCCGGCTTCGTGCGCAATGTCATCGATTCCAAATGGCCAGGCTTCGAAGCGGCGTTTTCCGGCTTCGATGCGGGGTTTCTCAATCTGGCGCCGGATGACTATTGGCATGACCTGACCTCCGATCAGCGCATCGTTCGCAATGGCGCCAAGATCATGTCCGTCCGGGCAAATGCACAATTCGTGCGTCAGCTTGCCGACGAGCACGGCAGCGCCGGCCGTTTCCTTGCGGACTGGCCTCCAGAGGATCACATCGGGTTGCTTGCCGTTCTCGACAAGCGCGCCGACAGGCTTGGCGGCATGAGCGGGCAATATTTCCTGCGCGCCATCGGAAGAGACAGTTTCGTCATGAGCCATGATGTGCTCGTTTGCCTGCGCCTCGCAGGCCTGCCGATTTCCGAGACGAAGCCGACGAAGAAGGATCTCCGGCTGATCCAGGATCAGTTCAATGCCTGGGCAGCCGAAACCGGCCTGCCTTATACCCATCTGTCGCGCATCTGCGCTTTCTCCGTCGGCATGCCGGGCGAGGAAACAGGGGAAGAGGACCATTGATTTGACTGGCGGCATGATGTTGGATCGTCCCTGGAATAGGGAGGAGATATCATGTCGACAGACGTCAGGCCGTTGGCCATCAGCGCGCCGGAGCCGCGCTCGCTCGAGCTGATTTTCACCGATAAGGCGCGCTCGCTGCTGCATTCGAAATATCGGATTATCGAGGCTGATCCCAACGACATAGCCGGACTTGGCGACGAAGTGCTCGGTGAGGCGCGCTATATCATCGGCCAGCCGCCGCTGTCGAAAGAGACGCTCGACCGCATGCCGCATTTGCGCTGCATCCTCAATGTCGAAAGCAATCTCATCAACAACATGCCCTATGACGTCCTGTTCGAGCGCGGCATCCATGTGGTCACTACCGGCCTGGTGTTTGCCGAACCGGTCGCCGAGATCGGGCTCGGCTTCGCGCTTAGCCTGGCGCGCGGCATCGTCGACGCCGATGTCGACTTTCGCGAGGGCAGGGAGCTTTGGGGCGGTGACGGCAATGCCAGCGCACGGCTGATCTCGGGCAGCGATATCGGCATTGTCGGTTTTGGGGATCTCGGCAAGGCGCTGAACAGGGTGCTTTCTGGCTTTCGCGCGACGATCCGGGTGTTCGACCCGTGGATGCCGCCTTCGATCCTGCGGGAACATGGGGTCCAGCCGGCAAGTCTCGACGAGGTTCTGTCCGGCAGCGATTTCGTTTTCGTCGTCGCATCCGTGACTAGCGAAAATAAAGGGTTCCTCGGAGCCGAGGCTTTCGCGCGGATGCGCAAGGGGGCGGCCTTCATCCTGCTCAGCCGAGCTGATGTCGTGGATTTCGAGGCTCTGATGGCGGCGGTCGCCTCCGGTCATATCGTGGCGGCCAGTGACGTCTATCCCGAAGAGCCGCTGAGCAAGGATCATCCCGTACGCACCCTTAAGGGCTTCATTCGTTCGGCGCATCGCGCCGGTGCGCTCGACAGCGCCTTCAAAAAGATGGGCGACATGGTGCTTGAGGACATGGATCTGATGGATCGCGGGTTGCCTCCAATGCGCAGCAAGCGGGCCGAGCGAGAGACCGTGTCGCGGATGCGTTCGAAGCCCGTCACCCGCAACTGATGCCGACCCAGGCAGTTTCTTCCAATGCGCGGCCGTAACACGCAGGCGACGGCCGCTTTTTTTGACCTGAAAGGATAAATCGATGCCAGAGCACCTTCTCGACGAAGATGCCATCATGCAGATCTGCTTTGTCACGCACGATGTGCAGACCTCCGCGAAGTGGTTTTCCGACCTGACCGCCAAGCCCGTGCCGCCGGAAGGCAAGGCCGCCGATCCCGAGGAGGCGAAGGCCGTCTACAACGGCAAGCCGGCCAGCGTCGGCTGCCGCATGATCATCTTCAAGTTTGGCAATATCGATGTCGAATTCATCCAGCCGGGACCGGAGAAAAGCGCCTGGCGCGACCTTTTGGAAGCGAAGGGACCGGGGTGCCATCACATCGCCTTCAAGACCCGCAATCTCACCGAGCGGAACCGTTATCTCGAAGACAAGGGCCACGGTCTGTTGCAGCGCGGCGAGTTTACCGGCGGCCGATATGCCTATTACGACACCGTCCCGCAGCTCGGCGTGATGCTGGAACTCCTCGAATTCGACAATGACAGGCAGCCGCAGGCGGCAGGAGCCTGACGACGGTTGGCACGGCCTGCCGTCTATTGGAATTCAAGCCAGGTTTCGTCCGCCCTCAAAGCGCGGGCGAGCTGTTTTATTGATTGTAAAACATATAGAAATCAGAGAGATATTGGTCGCCCGACTGATTGATTGAGGACCGGAACATGAAGCCGATGCAGATCTATGCCTTCGATATGAATTGTATCGGGCACATCAATCACGGCCTCTGGACGCACCCGCGGGACACGTCGCTGAGCTATACCGACCTCGATTACTGGGTGGACTTTGCCCGGACGGCCGAGCGCGGGAAGCTCGATGGTATTTTTCTTGCCGATATCGTCGGCGTCTATGATGTCTACAAGGGCAGCGCCGAAACCTCGATCCGGACGGCGGCACAGATACCGGTCAACGATCCAATCATTCCGCTGTCGGCGATGGCCTATGCAACCAAGCATCTTGGCTTCGGCGTTACCGTCAATACCACTTATGAGCCCCCATTC
>JAGWJK010000842.1 GCA_028865845.1 Rhizobiaceae bacterium | reverse complement strand
TTGCCGATCGGATAGCTTTTGAACGCCTTCTTCGGCTCTCTGTCGCCCTCCACTTCGGGCAGGCGCGGAATGCCGTGGCGCCGCAAGCATAGATGCAACGCCAAGCGCTTCAGATGAGAGATTGTTAGCTGCGGAGCGTAGAGACAATCGTCGAGCGGCAGCAAGGTGTGCCGGCGGAAAGCGACGATACTGGCCTCTTCGTCTAGGGGAAGGGTCGTCGAGCGTGGGTCCTTCGGACCAGTTGGAAGGTCAGCGAATGACGTTCACTTCCTCCATTTGGCGGCCGTCTTCTGATTGATCCCATATCGCTTCGGGCCGCTCTCAGGCTCTCTTGACTATTTTGGATTGCTCGACGGACAGCCTTTGCCGTCGTGGCGCTGCCATGCAGAACTATGTCTCATAGTGCATCCCTCCAACCATGAGAAAATAATGCACCATCACACTCTGTGACTATGCACCTAGCTACTATATCGGCCACGCTATCAAATATTGCTGACAGCAACCCAGCACTTTTGGGTGGGTGACGAATTGAAGTAGCAGCGAACACCCATCGAATGTCTTCGATAGGACTTGAGAAATCATCCGGCTATTGGAGACGGCGGGTCGATACAGCTTTGAATTGAGTTTTCCACGACAGGGAAGTGGATTGAAGCCATTGCAGACGACCATGCTGCGAGCGCGTTCGGACGCTTTCAATCTTGATGACTTTACCACATCGACGAAAGTTTCTGTCAAATAGTGGCAATATTCGCATAGTCGAACATGTTGTTCGCACAACACAGCGAATCAAAAAGTTTTTGGTAAGTTCGCGACAACCAAAAATGGTTATTCCCTTAGATCCAGATATCGGCCTATCCATTGCATAATTTACATCGATTTGTGCAAGTTTTGGTCGCAAATTTTCCATCGGGAAAATTGCCGCCGGACGAGCATATAAGAATTTCTGGGCGGGCACAGTGCAGAATTACCGGATGGTATCGTGGAAGACGAGCAAGCAATTTGCGCGATATGGGCTGCTGCTGTCGCTGGTGTTGATGCTGTGTGCTCTTGGTGTGTCGTCTGAGGCGCTTGCCGCCACCTGTCAGTATAACCTGACTTTCACGGCGACGGGCTCGGCCAACGCTCAGATTGCGCAGACCTACAACGATGGTTGTGATGGGCAGGAGGTCGGACTCTACAGCGGCTCCAGCACCGATGTGAACAATTACACGGCAATAGGCGCCTCTGGTTATGAGGAAGTTACCTCCAGCAAGGGCATCACTTATTATTTTCTCTGGAACGCTCCTCCTGCCGGGGACGATAACAGCGGCTACAGCATTTATCTGGGCACTCAGGTCGCGAACGGCCCGGATACGATAACCCTCTACGCCGCCAGCATAAACAGCTCCGGTCCGGTCGACACGACCATCACGTTCAATTTCACCATACCGGCCCTTGGGCCGACCGTGACGGCGATCAGTCCGAATTCGGGTCCGACAGCCGGCGGAAGATCGGTAACGGTCACCGGCACGGGCTTCGTTGTGGGATCGACCAGCGTCACGATCGGCGGCAACTCGGCAAGCGATGTTGTCGTCAACAGCTCGACCTCTCTCACGGCCACCACGCCGGCGGGCTCGGCGGGCGCAGCAAGCGTGATCGTCACGGCGTCCGGCGCCAGCAATGCCGCCAACACGCTTTACACTTATTTGGCCGCGCCGGTCGCGAGTTCGTTCACCAGCTCGGCGGTCGCCTACAACACGGGCAGCGCTACGGCGAGCTCGATCGATGTCAGCGGCCATGCCACCAACAGTCCGGGCAGCTATGCAGTCGGCTCAGCAACGACGGCGCAGGGCGGCTCCGTCTCGATCAGCAGCGCGGGCTTGGCCAGCTATACGCCACCCACAGGTTTTCGCGGCAACGACAGTTTCACCTACACGGCGACCAACGTCGGCGGCACGTCCTCACCGGCGACGGTTACGGTGCCGGTCGGCGATCCGACGATCGCGGTCTCGCCCACGACCTTGACCGACGGCACTTATGGCACGGCGTATAGCCAGGCGCTGACGCTCAGCGGTGGCAGGGCGCCCTATACGTTCAGCACAACACTCGCTTCGGGCGCACTGCCCACAGGCCTGACGCTCAGCAGCAGCGGTACGATCTCGGGCACGCCGACGACCACGGGCAGCTTCAGCTTCACGGTGATAGGCACTGATAGTTCGGTCGGCAATGGCCCCGCCACCTTCACCAGCAGCACGATCTCGCTGACCGTCAACACAGCTGTGCCGACGGTAACGTCGATCAGCCCAACCAGTGGCCCAACGGCGGGCGGCACGTCCGTGACGATCGCCGGCACCAACCTCATCGGCGCGACGGCAGTCACATTCGGCGGCACGGCGGCCTTGAGCGTTACCGTCAACAGCGCCACCCAGATCACGGCAACGGCACCGGCGGGAATCGGGACGGTCGATGTGACCGTGACGACATCAGGTGGCACGAGCACCACGTCAAGCTCCGACCAGTTCACCTATGTCGCCGCACCGATGGTAACGTCGATCAGCCCGACCAGCGGCCCGACAGCGGGCGGTACTTCGGTTGTCATCACCGGAGCTAACCTCACCGGTGCGACCTCGGTCACGTTCGGTGGCACGGCGGCGAACTTTACCGTCAATAGCGCTACCTCGATCACGGCAACGGCACCGTCCAAATCGGTCGGAACAGTCGATGTGATCGTGATCACTCCCGGCGGCACGAGCACTACGTCCGACTCCGATCAGTTCACCTATATCGCCGTACCGACGGTAACGTCGATCAGCCCGACCAGCGGCCCGACAGCGGGTGGCACATCGGTGACGATCACTGGTACTGGCCTCAGCGGCGCGACCTCGGTCACGTTCGGCGGCACGGCGGCGGCGAGCTTTACCGTCAATAGCGCCACGCAGATTACGGCGACGTCGCCGGCTGGTTCGGCCGGGACGGTCGATCTGCGAGTGACGACATCGGGCGGCACCAGCGCGACCAACGGAGCGGATGACTTCAGCTATGTCAGCGCCCCGACTGTAAGCACTGTGGCCACGACC
>JAGWJK010000841.1 GCA_028865845.1 Rhizobiaceae bacterium | reverse complement strand
CGGCCTCTTCACCATGGTGCAGAACTACTATGCGGAATCGGTCGGCCACCACATGGGCTACGAGCTCCGGCTTGCCTGTTACGAAAAGATCCAGCAGCTCTCGTTCAGCTTTCACGACAAGGTCCATTCCGGCGACCTGATCACCGTCGGCCTACTCGATCTCGAAGGCGTGTGGATGTATTTCTCCACCGCTCTCGTGCGCATGATCCTGCTGGCGATGCTGATCGGCGTCGGCGCTTATATGCTGCTCTCCACCGATGTGGTGCTCGGACTGCTGTCCTTGAGCTTCGTGCCCTTCGTGGCGTGGCGATCATCGGTCACCCAATTGCGGTTGCGCGCCACCTGGCTCGATCTGCAGGAGCGGCTCTCGGTGCTGACCCGCGTGATGGAGGAAAATCTCGGCGGCATTCGCGTCGTCCGCGCTTTTGCAGCGCAGCTGCATGAGATCGCCAAGTTCGACAAGGCATCGCACAATGCACTCAGCCTCGCCCACAAGCGTGTCGGCATCCGCGTCGTCAACACCAGTGCCATGACCTTCTCCTTCTTCGCCGCCATGGGCCTGGTGCTCTGGGTTGGCGGCACGAAGGTGATCAATGGCGAAATCAGCGTCGGCACCCTAGCCTCGTTCCTCACCTTCATGACCATCCTGCAGATGCCGGTCCGCCAGCTCGGCCTGATGGTCAACGCGTTTGCCCGCGCCTCGACCTGTGGTTCGCGCCTCTTCGGTTTGCTCGACCTCGATATTGCCATCAAGGATGCGCCGGATGCCAAGCCGCTTAACGTTACGGAAGGCGTGTTGCGGTTCGAGGATGTCGGGTTTGCCTATCCAAGTCTCGAAAACCGGCCCGCGCTCAGCCACATCAGCTTCGAGGCACGCCGCGGCGAAACCGTCGGTATCGTCGGCCCTCCGGGCAGCGGCAAATCGACGATCGCGCATCTGATCCCGCGCTTCTATGACGTTAGTTCCGGCCGCATCACTATCGACGGCCAGGATATCCGCAAGGCGACGCTACAGTCGCTGCGCCAGAACGTTGCCGTCGTACAGCAGGATTCCTTCCTGTTCACCACCAGTATCGAGAACAACATCGCCTATGGCGACCCCTGGGCGAAGGAACAGCGCATCGAACGCGCGGCGGAATCGGCCCAGCTTCATAACTACGTGCTTGGCCTGCCGGCCGGCTATACCACCGTCGTCGGCGAGCGCGGCGTGTCGCTTTCCGGCGGTCAGCGCCAGCGCCTGACTATCGCCCGCACGTTGATGCTGAAACCGGCTGTGATGGTTTTCGACGACTCCACCGCTGCGATCGACGCAGCCACCGAGCAGCGAATCCGCAGCGCAATGAAACGCTTTGCCCGCGATCGCGTGACCCTCATCGTCGCGCACCGGCTGAGCTCGCTGATGCACGCCGACCAGATCCTGTTCATCGAAGACGGCAGGATCGTCGAGCGTGGAACCCACGAGCAGCTTTTGGCCGCGGGAGGGCGGTACAAGGCGCTTTATGATCTGCAAGTGCGTCCCGAGGATGACGTGGTGACGAAAGGCCTTGGCGCCAGGGTCGCCGGGGCGAAGAGGGAGGCCTGACAATGTCCGAGATCGTTGAAACCGAGCGCAACGATGTGCGCGAGGATGGTCGCCGCCCTCCCCGTGCCGTGGTCGGGTCGCACCGCGTCGAAGAAGAAATCTTCGGCAAGGTCTTCGATACCAAGATCGTTAGCCGCATCTGGGCCTTTGTCAGTCCCTATCGCCGTCAGATCTACATTTCGGTCGCCGCGGTGCTGCTGTTCACGGCGTCGCAGATCGTTATTCCGCTGGTCATTCGTTACGCGATCGATCACGCCATGGCGCCTGGCGCCACGGACTATAAGGCGCTGCTGATCGCGCTTGCCGTCTTTACGGGAGCAATCCTCGTCAACTACGTCGCCAGCTATATGCAGGAGACCTATGTCGGTGAGGTGGCCGAAGAAGTGCTCTTCGATATCCGGCGGGCGATGTTTGCGCATCTGCAACGGGTTTCGCTCTCGTTCATGGACAAGACCGAGGTGGGACGGCTGATGTCGCGCCTGCAGGGCGACGTCAACTCCATGCAGGAATTCCTTGAAACGTCAGTGCTTTCCGTCGGCGATATCGCCCTGCTCTTCGGCATTATCGCGGTCATGCTCTGGCTCGATTTCCGGCTGGGGCTGCTGACGCTTTCGGTGATGCCGATCCTGTTTATCGTCCGGCTTTTCTGGCTGCCGAAGGCGCGCGTCGCCTTCATGAACGCGCATGAAACCAACTCCGTCACCAACGGCGCATTGGCCGAGGCGATCCACGGCGTGCGCGCCGTGCAGGGCATGCACCGTCAAGGCGTCAATTTCGGCCTCTTCGACGACAAGGCACATACGAACCTCAAGGCGCATCTGACGGCAGCGAAATATGCGCAGGTGATGGTGCCGATCGTCGATACGCTGACGGGCATGGCCATGGCCATCGTCATCATCGTCGGCGGCTCGATGGTGCTGAACCACAGGCTCGACGTCGGCATCATGGTCGCCTTCCTGTTCTACATTCAGCGCTTCTTCGATCCGATCCGCTCGCTCACCATGCAGTATTCGGTGATGCAGCGCGCCATGGCCTCCGGCCAGCGCCTGACTGAAGTGCTGGATGTGCCCGTCGACATCGAGGATGCGCCTGATGCCAAGGTTTTGACGCGAGACATGGACGGCTCGGTCGAGTTCCGCGATGTCGTCTTCGGCTACAATCCGAACCATCCGGTCCTGAAGAATGTGAGCTTCCGGGTCAATCCGGGTGAGACCGTCGCCTTGATCGGGCCGACCGGATCGGGCAAGTCGAGTTCGATGGCGCTGATCCATCGCTTCTATGACGTGCAGCAGGGACAGGTGCTGGTCGGTGGCCACGATGTGCGGTCGCTCACCCAGGATTCGCTCGGCCGGCAAATCGCTATGGTCCTACAGGAACCCTACCTGTTCACCGGCTCGGTGATGGAGAACATCCGTTACAACAAAGAGGAAGCGACGCGCGAGGAGATCATCGAGGCGGCCAAGGCGGTCGGTGCG
>JAGWJK010000020.1 GCA_028865845.1 Rhizobiaceae bacterium | reverse complement strand
GTTATCGAGCCGGATCGAGCCTGAAAGTACCGGCCATACCCCGGCGATTGCCCGGACGAGCGACGATTTGCCGGATGCGCTTGGTCCAATGATCCCGAGCGCCGTACCTTTTGGGATCTCAAATCTCGCATTCCGGACGATGATGTCACGGGTGCCCGGCGCAGGAACGATAATGCTTTCCACACTCAGCGACGATTTCGGGGCAGGAAGCTGAACGCTCCAGTCGTTGTCGGGAAGCATTTCCATGAGACGTTTCATGCGCGCCCAGCTCTGCCTGGCCGCGACTAAACCTTTCCACTGCGAGATCGCAAGTTCGACAGGCGCAAGCGCGCGGCTGACGAGGATGGAGCTCGCAATCATGATGCCGCCGGTTGCCTGCTGCTCGATGACGAGGATCGCCCCGACCCCGAGCATCGTCGATTGCAGCATCATCCGCAGGATTCTCGAAACGATGGACAGACCACCGACGACGTCGCTGGCGCGCATCTGGCCGGCGAGGAAGCTTGTGTTCACGTCGGTCCAGCGATCGGCAACGCGATGCATGAAGCCCATGGCCAGAACAACTTCCCAATTACGGCGGATGGCTTCCGCGAATTCTATGCGCGAGGCGGCAAGCCGCGTTGCCTGCTGCGATCGCTTGCGTGTCATGAAATCCGCAAAAATCGTTAGCGAAACCAGCAGAATGGAACCGCAAAGGGCGGTCACGCCGATCCAGAAGTGAAAAACAAAGCAGAGGGCGAGATAAAACGGCATCCAGGGCAAATCGAAGAGTGCCGCCGGACCGCTGCCGCTGAGGAACGATCGTACCTGGTCGACGTCGCGGACAGCCTGCAGCCCGTTGCCCGGCACCTGGGCCCGCGCCGGTAGGTAGATCAAAGAGCTGATCGCGCTTCGGCTCAGGCGTTCGTCGACGGAGGTGCCGATGCGCACGAGCAGCATCGAGCGCAGTAACTCGAGCACGCCCTGGAATATGTAGAGGCTCGCGGCAATGATGGCGAGACCGGCCAGCGTCGGAAGGCTGCGACCCGGTACGACCCGATCGTAGACCTGCAACATGAAGAACGAGCCGGTCAGCGCCAAAATATTGATGAAGCCGCTTGTCAGGCCGATAACGACAAATGTTCGCTTTAAAGACGATAAAACCGCCGCAAAGGATGAATACGAATGGCGTTCCAAATCAGGTAACAAGCAAGACGTCCTTAAATAAACTATATCGTTTAATACACCATAGGTTGCTGCAAGCAAAGCTGTCTCATTGCCGTGCCGCAAACAAAGGTTGTTCGCGATACCGCTTCGATCAACGCGATGAATATCGGACAGGATGCTCTATGCCCTGATATTGCTGGCTTTGATGTTTATTTGTTACCAAATGTTAATGATTTCGGCTAGCTGGTGGACAACCACTTCATTCAAGGTAGATCTCCACCAAAAGGCTGGTATTTGACACGCAAAAGTGTAAGTTTTTTTGTGGTGACCTACTCATGAAGCACAAATTGCGATTCAAAATTGTAAATTATTAAGTTTCGCGATTTCAATGAAAAAGTGGACGCTGGCTGAAGTAGCCATGCCGTGACTATGATCCTGCAGTAGCGCCGCCCAACGCGCAGAGCCGTTGATTTTCGCCACCTCAGCAAATCTGCACGGCGTCAATCTGGAGTCGGAGCCCTAAGGACGTTGGGCGTCGTCAGGGAAAACCGAAATGCCAGCTTCGCGACAGGCGGCGATAAATGCCGTCCTCGCCTCTATCGGCTTGCATTTCCCTTCCAGCGCGGCGTGGCACTTCTTACGTGCTCTAAGGTGCGCCCTCCCGCGCAAACGCTCGGGCCAGCGGGCGAGCAATGCCTCCGCCAAGCTCTGAACATCGCTTATGACATAACGGGTCTCGGCCTTGTCGAGGGCGATTTCGACCGTATCAACGCTTGGATTTGTCATGTCCAGGTCCTCCTGCCGAATTCTGCTGAGTGAGCTGAACTCTCTAACCTCCCGAGTGTTCCCAGGAGCTGCATTGTATGTTGGAAATGGCAGCCGGCAGGACCGGTAACACGCCCTTTCCTCCAAAGACGGAACCGGCCGAATGCTCCATCGTTTAGGATCAAAGGAGTGAATAATGGAGAAACAGTTCTGGGATGAACCCATCGTCGTCGAGACCGACAAGCTCGGCCAATATGTCACGATCGGCAGCACCGAACGTGCGGCGGAATATTTGCTGCTGGAATGGCCGAAGGAGTTCGACGAGGAAAGCTACGTCGCCGCCAAGCAAGCCTTGCTCGATGCACACGAAGGTCGCCTCACGGCCGCTGACGCACGCGATTCGTTTCTGGCGGCCGTAATTGAAGCCGGGGTGTTCATCCGATATTGAGGCCAAGAGACGGCAAGGGGTCGCTGCAAGCCGTCCCGTTTCATCGCTTTTTGAATTTTCCGGCGCGAAAGGGCGCTGTCGGCTAGCCCGATTTCGCGGTCACATCCGCTATCGCCGCCCGCAATTTCTGCGATGCCGCCACCAGATCGTCTTCACGCAGCAGGGCGCCGCCGACCAGATAGATCACATGATCGCCATAGGCGCTTTGCATTTCCGGTATCCGCGCGAACGTCATGCCGCCTCCGGGCGCCGGGAATATCGGCTTCGGGCCGCCGAGATCCTCGGTGCATCCTTCAAGGATGGAAAGGCACTCCTCGCGCGAAAAGCCGAACCTGCCGCCGAAATTCGGAAACACCACGGCATCCACGCCCATCAGCCGCTGCAGTGTTCCAAAAAAGAAGCGATGCGAGAACCCCGTTGTCGGCGTGATGACGTTTGCGCCGGCAAAGGTCGGGTGGGAGATGATCGGCAAGCCGAAATCGGCATCGGCTGCAAGGCTGCGGGATATATCGAAGCCGACGAGCGATGGTGCGAGCATCACCGCGCCCGCTCCGGCCTCCTTCGCCATATAGGCGCGCTCGACGATCTGTGACGCCGGGCCGGTAATATTGGGCACGTAAGCGCAATGCAGGCCGGTCTTGGCATTGGCTTCGGCGACGGCGGCCACACAGGCAGCCACGCGCTCGCTATAGGGTGATGTCGGTTGATCGACCAGCCCGTGATCGTCCTTGATCAGATGCATGCCACCCAGCGCAAAGCGGTGGGCAAGGTCGGCAAGCCTGGCGGTCGACAGGCCGACGGGCTTGATCGCCGACATCACCAAGGGCCCGGACGTGATGCCGGTTCGCGTGCGCAGTCCCTCGGCACCGAATCGAGGTCCCGGGCAAAGCGTCCGCAAGCCGTCGGAGAGGGTGATTGACTCAACGCGAGTGCCGGTCTTGATCGAGGAGTTGCCGAAGACGATGTTCAGCAGCTGCAGAAAGTCGCCGCCGACATCGTCCTCGCTGTAGGATATCTCCGCGAGAAAGCCGCGTCGGCTGTCGTGGCCGGGCACAAGACTTTCCAGCCGGCCGAGTATCTCTTCCTCGACATAACCATGAGGCACGATATGGCGGGGAATTTCGACCGTCTGTTCGACGGAGACGTCGAGCGCACGAGCCCTTGCTTCCTTCTCGTCGCTGGCGTCGAGCCAGTATGTGACCGAAAAACGCGGGGCCATCAGAGTGCTTCCGCCTTTTGCGCGGAATGAACCGTATCGAGGCGCACGGCATCGAGCTCGGCATCGGCGATATCGAGGTCGCGACCGATAAGCTTGCCGATTGCCCGCGTCAGCGCTCCGGCGTCGAGCCCGTATTTCTTCATGAGGTAGGGTTTGGAGGCACCGTGGGCGAAGGTATCTTCCAGTCCCAGCCGGCGAAGGCGGACGCCAATGCCTTCTTCCGCCAGGATTTCAGCAACGAGCGAGCCGAGCCCGCCGTTGATCGTGTGATTTTCGAGCGTCACCACTCCCTTCTTGCCGCGCACCGCCTTGAGCAGCCCATCGCGATCGAAGGGTTTCAGCGTCGAGGCATGAAGGTGGTGCACGCCGATGCCGCGCTCCTTGAGCGGACCGGCCGCGCGCAGCGCCTCTTCAGTGCAGACGCCTGACGTGACGACGAGAATGTCATCGCCTTCGCTCAACGTCCGCAGCCGGTTGAATTCGAAGGGCGTCGAAAACAGCCGCGGCACCTCACCACGCAGCACGCGGACATAGACCGGACCATCGATGCTGTCGGCCACTTCCAAAACGCTCTCGACTTCGGTTGCGTCACCGGTTTCGAGCACTGTCATGTTCGGGATGGCGCGCATGACGGATATGTCCTCGATCGCCTGATGGGTGATCCCGCCGGGGGTGGTGATGCCGGGAAGAAAACCCATCATCCGGACCTTGCGGTTGGAATAGGCGATGGAGTTGATCAGCTGATCATAGGGCCGCCGGTAGAGGAACACGGAAAAGGTATGGATGAAGGGACGGAAACCCTGCATCGCCAGACCGCCGGCAAAGGAGAGCATATTCTGCTCCGCCATGCCGAGCGAAAGGAATTGATCGCCATGACGATCGCGAAAACCGTCGACTTCGCAGGACGAGGTCAGATCGGCCGAGAGGCAGAGAACTTCAGGCCGGGCGGAGGCGAAGGTTTCGAAGGCCTTGGCATAGGGGCGGTTGACAATTTCGACCATGATCAGGCCCTCGCGATTTCTGCCGGATCGACGCCAAGCTCGACGCTAAGGGCGGCCTGCATTTCATGGCGCTCTTCGGCGGATTTGAAACGGACATAGTGAAGGCGCGGAAAGCGCTTCTTCAGGAACGGCATGCCTTCAAAAGGCGAGGTATTGGCAAGGATGATCAGCGGCTTGCCGACTTCCGCACTCTCGGTCGCATTGCGGAATGCATCCAGATCATGCCCATCGATCGAGCGGCAGGCGGCACCGAACGACAAGACCCGAGCCGGCAAGTCGCCGAGATCGAGCACGGACGACATGGCACCGTCGCATTGCTGCCGGTTGACGTCGACGACGACTCTGATGTTGTCGATGCCGTGGTAACTCATCGCCGCCAGGCACTCCCAGGTTTGGCCCTCCTGGAATTCGCCATCCGACATATAGACCCAGACCTTGCCCGGCTCGCCATGGCGCTTGCGCGCCCAGGCAATTCCCGCCGCCATCGAAAGCCCCTGCGCAAGCGAACCCGTCGTGACTTCCATGCCCGGACTGTGTTCGGCGCCGATCATTTCGACCGAACTGCCATCGCGGTTGAAATGCGCCAGCGCATCCTCGTCCATGCGGCCAACCTCGATCAGCGCGGAATAGATAACGAGCGCATAGTGGGCGGGGGAGACGATGAACCGATCGTAGTCCGGCGCAAAAGGTCCGTGATAGCCGGCGCCGGTGAAGGCATCGGGATTGCTGGACGAGGGGACGCCGGCAAAGGGCAGGGGCACTTTCGGAAGGGTCGGCTCGCCGAGGTTCAGCGCTTCATTATAGAGAAATGCGAGGCTTTCCGCGGCCGAACAGGCCTGGCTCAGATAGCCTCCATTGTTGCGCATCGTATGCAGGAAGACGCGCTTGCGGATACCAGCCGCCACATCTTCCGTGCGCTGCTTGTTTCGTAAGGTCATCAACTATCTCCGTTCCGGAAAAAGCGCCTTCAGCCCCGCGGGCGAGGCTTCGGCTATGCCGCGTTCGGTAATAAGGCCGGTGATCAGGCGGGCCGGCGTCACGTCGAATGCCGGATTGGCGGCGGGACTGCCTTCCGGCGAGACGCGCACGCGCACGATCGCGCCGTCGGCGCCGCGGCCTTGCACGAAAGTCACTTCGTCGCTGCTGCGCTCCTCGATCGGTATTTCTTTGACGCCGTCATGCACCGTCCAGTCGATCGTCGGCGATGGCAGCGCTACATAAAAGGGAACGTTGTTGTCCTTGGCGGCGAGCGCTTTCAGATAGGTGCCGATCTTGTTGCAGACGTCTCCGTTCGCCGTCGTTCTGTCAGTGCCGACGATCACTATGTCGATATCGCCATGCTGCATAAGATGGCCACCGGCATTGTCGACGATTAACGTATGCGGCACACCATGGCCGTTCAGCTCCCAGGCGGTTAGCTGGGCGCCCTGGTTGCGCGGCCGGGTCTCGTCCACATAGACATGGACCGGGATGCCTTCTTCAGCGGCTAGATAGATCGGCGCAGTCGCCGTGCCGTAATCCACGGTCGCAAGCCAGCCGGCATTGCAGTGCGTGAGGATATTGACCGGCTCGCCCGGCTTCTTGCGGGCGGCGATGTCGCGGATGACGGCAAGGCCGTTCATGCCGATGCTGCGATTGAGATCCACATCCTCTGCGGCGATCTCAGCCGCACGCCTGTAGGCTGCCTCGACCCGTTCGCCCGGCGGCAATTTGCTGAGGACATTGCGCATGTTGTCGAGCGCCCAGCGCAGGTTGATAGCCGTTGGCCTAGTCTCGTGGAGCTTTTCCCAGGTGGCATCGAGCGAGGCGTCGCTGCTGTCGGATACCATCGCGATGGCGACGCCATAGGCGGCGGTGACGCCGATCAGCGGTGCACCGCGCACCCACATCTCTCGAATGGCGACAGCGATATCGTCGACGGTCTTCAGCGTGACGACGCGGAATTCATGCGGCAGCCACCGCTGATCGATGATGTCGACGGACGCGCCATCCTCGCTCAGCCAGATGGTGTGATAGTGACGTGCTCCTACTTTCAAATGACAGTCTCCTTCTCGAGCCGTTCGGCCAGGGAATTGATCTCTGCGAGGCTGTGGATATGGCGGCGATTGACCGCGAGGTGACGGCCGAGCTTGAGCGCCTTCGTCTCGCAACGGGCGCGTACGTTTTCATCGGCAATCGCTTCGAAATCGGCGTTGTGGGCAAGGCCTAGGATGCGGCGGTGGATTTCAACACCGGCAAAGCCCAGCATATCAGTCCAGATTTCGTGCAGGACATGGTCGAGCGCCTGCTCGGCGCCGAGTGTGTCGCCACGATCTTCGAACAGCGACCGTTGATAGAGCATGCCGTTGCGTTCGCTGCGCCAGAGGTTGGAGAATTCGGCGCGGAAGGTCATCCATATCTCCTCGACGACGCCGAGCAGATAGCTGCGCATGCCCTCGCGATCGCCATTTGTCTCGTGACCGGCCTGCGAGAAATAGCTCATCCAGAAATTGGCGATCATCATGCCGACGTCAAAGGCAATTGGGCCGTAGAAGGCGAATTCGGGATCGATGACGCGTGTCTCGTCCGGCGTCACCATGACGGAGCCGGTATGCAGATCGCCGTGCAACAAGGTCTCGGCCTTGGCGGCGAACAGGTGCTTGAGTTTCTGTGCCTCGACCTTCAGGTCCCGGTCAGAGCGGAGCTCAGCGACGATGCCGTCGAGCTGCGGCGATGTATGCCTGTTGAGCGTCGCTTCGAAATAGGGGTCCGAAAAGACGAGGTTTTCCGTAATGTCGCACAGTTCGACATTGTCGGAAAACAAAGCCAGATCTTCCTTCCGCTTGCGTGCGGGCATGGCGAGATCGGAACCGCGAAAAAGCGTGCGGGCGACAAACAAGCCAAGGTCCCGGCCGATCTTCGGCAGTTGTTGGCCTTCGATCAGGGCGCGCCGCAGAATAATGTGCGGCGACAGGAATTCCATGACGATGATTGCCTGATCGGCATCGAAATGGAAAATCTTCGGCACCATGCCGGGATCGCGTTCCGCCTGCCGCATCAGCGCGTGGTACTCGAAGAACGACCGCTTCAGCGGCAGCGGCCAGCTTTCGCCGACCAGGCGCACGTAAGGCAGAGCCTGCTTGACGATGGCTTTTCCCTGTTCGCCTTCGACGATGAAGACCAGGTTGAGATTGCCGTCGCCGACTTCTTTCACGCGCCAGCAACTGGTGTTGGTTCCGAGCTTTTCCTTCAGCACCGGCAAGGCGCCAAGCCGCATCGGCAACGTTTCGGGGCAAAGCGCCACGAACGGTTTCGCATCCGTCATTTTTTCCTCCCAGATCGCGTCGGCGCGGCTTCGTTTCCAATCCTCGCAGTCGGTTTGCCCTCCTCTTAGGCAAGCCGACGACCCCTCGATCGACGATCATGACACCATCTGATATGGACAACTTTGGCAAATGTCAACGCACTTGACATTTGATGATCTGTCATCCTAGCATCATGTTCGGGAGGATGGAGATGAGCGAAGAACCGGTGTTCCGCATCGAAGGATTGCGGAAATCTTTTGGTCGTATCCAGGTCTTGGGCGGGGTCGATCTGGCGCTTCGTGCCGGCTCTGTCACCGCCTTGATGGGGGCTAACGGCGCGGGCAAGTCGACGCTGGTGCGCATCGTCAGCGGTGTCTACACGCGCGACGCCGGCCGCATCACGCTGGCTGGCAAGGACTTCCTCCCCTCATCACCGGCCGAAGCCATTCGCTCTGGCGTGGTCACGGTTCATCAGAACATCAATGACGGCGTGGTCGCCGATCTCGATGTCGCCACCAACCTGACGCTCGATCGCCTGAATGGCCGCTCGGCGCGCTGGTTCTTCAACCCGCGACGCGTCCGGCGCGAGGCGAAGGCCGTTGCCGATCGGATGGGCCTTTCCATCGATTTAAACGCCAGCATTGCCGATTTGTCGCTCGCCGATCGGCAGATGGTGGCGATTGCTCGGGCCATGGCGCATGAGCCGAAAGTGCTCATCCTCGACGAACCGACCTCGTCTCTGTCGAGCGCCGAAGCGGACCGGCTGTTCCAACTCGTCGACCGCCTGCGCAGCCGCGGGGTCGCCATTCTCTACATCTCGCACCGCATGTCCGATATCCGCCGCCTGGCCGACAGTATCGTCAGCCTGCGCGATGGCCGCATCACCGGCACTTTCACAGGCCCGGAACTCGATTATGAAGGTGCGGTCAACGCCATGCTGGGCAAGACCACCAGCCACGGCGGCATTGTCGTTCAGGATGGCGGACGCGCGATCTTGACGGCGGAAAATCTTCAGCTCGGCTCCGGCTCGCGGCCCTTTTCTTTTTCCTTGTGTGAGGGCGAGGTAGTCGCCGTCACCGGCCTCGTCGGCGTTGGTAAGACTGCGCTTGCCGAAACGCTGTTCGGTGCAAGACAGCCGGTGGCGGGCGGCATGTCGCTCGACGGGCAGCCGTATCAGCCGCGCACGCCACGGCAGGCGATTGCCGCCGGGGTGTTCCTCGTTGCCAAGGATCGCGCCGAAAGCGGCATCGTCCCCGATTTCAATATCTATGAGAACATCAGCCTGCCGTTCCTGAGGCAGCTCGCCCATCTTGGCGGCGTTTCAAGCCGCAGTGAGGAGCGTGGCGAAGCAAGGCGGCAGATTTCCGCGCTTGGCATCGTCTGCCGCTCCGAGCGCGACGAGATGAACACGCTGTCCGGCGGCAATCTGCAGAAGGTCATGGTCGCGCGTTGGCTCAGCCAGCCATGCCGGCTAATGGTGCTCGACGAGCCTTTCCAGGGCGTCGATATCGCCGCGCGCCGCGATATCGCGAGCAAGCTTCGTGCCTCGGCGAAAGGACGGGCAACCGTGGTCTTCCTTACCGAGCTCGACGAGGCTTTCGAAATCGCCGACCGGATCCTGGTGATGTCGGAACAGACGCTCGTGGGCGAACACCGCAATGCCGGCATCGATGTGAACAAGCTTCTGGCCGAAATCGCCGGTCAGCATGGAATGGTGAATTGAATGACTGATCACGACACTCCGATCGCTGCAGCACCCCCGGCAAAACTCGTTCCGCCGCCGGCAGCGGGCTTAAGCATGCGCGATCTGGCGATCCGCTACGGCTTTCTGCTGCTGCTCGTCGGCATGCTCATCTATTTTTCGATCGTCACCAGCGGCTTTGCCTCGCCACAAAGCGCCGTCTTCATTCTGCAGTCGGTTTCGATCACCGGCATCCTGGCGCTCGGCGTGACGGCGACGATGGTCGTCGGGGGCTTCGATCTTTCGATCGGCTCGGTCGCAACGACCGCGATGATGGCCTCGTCCTACATCATGGTCATCATGAATGGCGACGGCCTGACCGCCATTGCCGTCTGCCTGCTGATCGGCATCGTCATCGGGCTCATCAACGGCTTTCTCGTCGTTTACATGCGCGTGCCGGACCTGCTGGCGACGCTCGGCATGATGTTCCTGCTCGTCGGCCTGCAGCGCATTCCGACCGAAGGCCGCTCGATCGCGACCGGCATGAGCATGCCGGATGGCAGCACGGCGGACGGCACTTTCAGTCCCGCCTTCCTGGCGCTCGGACGTCATCGCTTCGATTTCATATTGCCCAACCTGCTGCCGGTCTCGGTGGTCGTGCTGATCGCGCTTGCCGTGCTCATCTGGTTCTTTCTGGAATATACGCGCTTCGGCCGGATGATGTATGCCGTGGGTTCGAACGAGCGCGCAGCGCAGCTCGCCGGTGCGCCGGTCAACGGCTACAAGATCTTTGCCTACGTCATCTCTGGCGTCTTCGCTTCGATCGGCGGCATCCTGCTTGCCGCGCGCCTTGGCCGCGGTGACATCGCCTCCGGAAACAATCTTCTGCTGGATGCGGTCGCTGCGGCACTGATCGGTTTCGCCGTGCTCGGTGTCGCCAAGCCGAATGCCTTCGGCACCGCGATCGGCGCACTGTTCGTCGGCGTCCTGCTGCAGGGCCTGACGATGATGAACGCGCCTTATTACACCCAGGATTTCGTCAAGGGAGCGGTGCTGGTCATCGCGCTGGTCTTTACCTTTGCTCTTTCGGGGAGAGGCAAACGATAGGGCTGGGAGGCCCTTCGCGCATACGCATAAGCAACAAAGTCTATTGTGGAGGAGACAGAAATGAATATTACCCGCAGAACACTCGGCAAGCTGGCGATCGGCCTCATGGGGGCAACTGCCTTTTCCAGCGCAGCCTTTGCCGCAGACATGCCCAAGCCATTCGACAACCCCGGCAAGGTGAAGATCGCACTTGTGCGTTACCTTTCGACTGGAGACTTCTTCCAATCCTATCTCTCTGGCGTCGAAGCCCAGGCCAAGGCTCTCGGCGTCGATCTTCGCGTCTTCGACAGCCGTCAGGACGCGGCCGTGCAGGCCGACATGGTCGATCAGGCAATTGCACTGAAGGTTGACGGCATCATCATCCAGCACGGCCTCACGGAATCGATGAAGGACGCGGCCCAGCGTGCAGTCGACGCCGGCATCAAGGTTGTCGCCTTCGACGTCAACGTCGAGAACCCGAAGATCCCGCAGATCGAACAGTCGGATCGCGATCTTGCGCGCCTGGCGCTCGAGCAGGCCATCAAGGACAATGGTGAAAGCTGGAAGGCCGGCTACGTCTATGTCGCCGGCATCGCCCCGCTCGATCGCCGCGACGAAACCTGGAAGGAATTCAAGAAGAAGTATTCGGGCATCCATGAGGCCGCCATGTTCGGCACGATGGACAATCCGATCGCCAATTCGGTTGCCAACCAGGCACGCTCGGTGCTGTCGGCCAATCCCGACATCAAGGTGATGTTCGCGCCTTACGACGAATTCGCCAAGGGCGTGAAGATTGCCGTCGATGAGGCAGGGCTTTCGACGAGCGTGAAGATCTACTCGGCCGATATCTCGACCTCGGATATCGCCGCGATGCGCGAACCCGACAGCGCGTGGGCCGCGACAGCCGCAACGAACCCCGCCGTCGTCGGCCAGGTCTCCGTGCGCGCGCTTGCCATGCTGCTCGCCGGCCAGGATCCGGGCCACAACGTTATCGTGCCGCCGACCCTGATCACGCAGCAGGCGCTGAAGGATGCCGACATCAAGAACATGGAAGAGCTCGGCGCCAAGCTGCCGCAGTTCGCTCATGCCGATGTCGCCGTGCCGGCCTGGATGCCGCTGCCGAGCAAGAAGTAATATCCGGCTCTACCGGACAAATTTTAAGGCGGCCTTCGGGCCGCCTTTTTCCGTTGCTTGTTGATGTCGGTGCGTCAGGCAATAGGAACGCCTCCCGCACAAGGCGGGAGGCGAGCCGCAATCAGCTGAAATCAGCGCAGCGCGGCTGCAATATTTCCGCCGTCGACGGTGGTGACGTCAGCCGTCGTCCGTTCCGCCAGCGCATGATGCAGGAAAGCCTGTGCCACATCCTCGGCGGTGACTTCCTGGCCAAGCAGATTGCCGCCCATGTAGTCCTTCACCGAAAGACCACGTGCCGCAGCGCGGCTGGCGATCATCTCGTCGTTCAGCAGGCCAGAGCGGATACGGTCGGCATTGACCGCATTCGAGCGGATGCCATCGGCACCATGTTCCAGCGCATATTGCCGCGACAGGAAAAGCGTTGCGGCCTTGGGAAGTCCGTAGGCACCGAATTTCGCACCGGGATTGACCGCCTGCTTGCTGGCATTGAAGAGCAGGACGCCGCCCGTTCCCTGCTGCTTCATGATCCGGACTGCGTTCTGGGCGACCAATTGATGCGAGAAGAAATTCAGCTCGAAGCTCTTGCGTAGCAGGTTGTCATCGAGCGTGGCGATCGCGCCCTCCCAGGCCGCACCGGCGTTCGAGACGATGATATCGACGCCGCCATAGGTTGAAACGGCCTTGTCGAAGGCGGCACGGACGGAAGCGGCATCGGTGACGTCGCAACCGACGCCGATCGATTGGTTGCCGGCTGCCTTGGCGACCTCCGCTGCCTTGCCGGCGTCGAGATCCGCAACGACGACATGCGCGCCCTCACGCGCAAAGAGCTTTGCCGTTGCCGCGCCGATCGCACCGGCACCACCGGTCACGAATGCCACCATCCCCGTCAGCGGCTTCGGCTTGGCGCCGGCAAGCTTTGCCTGCTCCAGCGACCAGTATTCGAGATCGAAGAGATCGGGCCGGCTCACCGGCTCGAAACGTCCGATAGACTCGGCGTCGCGTGCGGCCTCGATCCACATCTCGCCGACATCGGCGGCGATTTTGGCATCCTTCAGCGTGCGGCCGTGGCCGAACATGCCGACGCCCGGAACCAGCGTCAGCCGCGGCATCGGGTCAAGCATGATGCGCTTGACGTCGTCGCGGGCATCGTTGGCGCGGAAATATTCTGTGTAGTTCGTAACGAAAGCCGCGACATGATCGTCGATGACGGCGCGGAACTCTCTGATCTTGTCGGCATCCGGCGCCGGCAGCACCATCGGACCGGTCTTGATGCGAATGGAGAGATCCGGCGTCGAGACGCCGCGGGCGGCCATGTCCTGCACCTCGGCCGCATTGACGAATGCGAGGATCGCCGGCGAGGTGCGAAACTCGCTGACCATGCGATCATACCGGCCTTCGCCGCGCGCGACCGCAACGGCGCCGCGCAGCATCGCGGCAATATCTCCTGAGGATGCGAGCTTTTCCGGAAGCCTCGCCGGCGTAAATGGGTTCCTGCCTTGCACGCGAACGTGAGCCTCGGCAAGCGTTACATAGTGGATCATGCGGTCATAAGCTTCCTTCGCCGTATCGCCGAAGGTGAAGATGCCGTGCTTGTCGAGGATGAGGCCATCGACGCTTGGATCGCGATCGAATACCTCCGCTGCTGCTTTCGCGAGCGCAAAGCCCGGCATGATATAGGGTACGAAGCCCATTTTCGTGCCGAAGACGGCGGCGCTCATCTCCTTGCTTCGCGCTTGGTCGGCAATGGCAAGGATCGCGGTCGAATGGGTATGGTCGACAAATTTGTGCGGCAGGAAGGCGTGCAGCAAGGCTTCCACGGACGGGTTTGGCGAGGCGGGGTCGATGAGATTGGCACGCTGCAGCGTCACCATGTCCTCGTCCGACAATGTCTCCAAATGGCGAGCCTTGAGAAGCGGCGCGATCTTGACGGCGGGCAGTCCCGCGGGCTCGATCGTGCCCATGTCCCAGCCGCTGCCCTTGACGCAGAGGACATCCCAGGTGTCGCCGATCAGATCCGTAACCGACGTCTTTACCGAGGTATTGCCGCCGCCGTGAAGCACCAGGCGCGGCTCGCCCCCAAGCAGCCGTGTCGTATAGGTTCGAAGCGCCAGGTCGCGATTGACGCCCTTTTTGGCATAGGCTTCGACCATTGCTTCCGCATCGCTGTCGCGCCAAAGATTTTCCAAGATGTCCTCCCTCCATTCATGGCAAGACCAGCGCCTCCGCACCCGCCTTGCCCGACATGTGCTGAAACTTATGCGACCGTATTGGTCGCAGCCCCCACGCCCCAACGCTCCAGCAATCGCCGGGCCATCGAGGCGGTGATGATGAGATGCGAGGCAAATCCACCCTTGATGGCGGCAATGAGCGCCTCAAGCTTCTCGTCTTCCTGTACCACCATCATCCGCTTCGGAATGGCGCGGATGGAGTCGAGGTCAGCCGAAATGCAGCGGCGGTTATGGGCGCAGTCCATCAGCTGCCCTTCCCGATCGATGACCTGACCGGCGATGACGCCGACGGCGCCCTGCTCGCCAAGCGCCAGCATCTCCTCAGCTGTCAACGCCCCGCACTTCACCAGATGACTGTCGGCCTCGATGCCGCCCACGGAATAGAGCGCAAGGCTGCAGTGAGGAATGGTTGCAAGCTGCTCCTGGATCACCGGCTCCTGCCGCAGCTCCTGCGCCAGTCGTTCGGAACTCAGCACGAGCGGCGCGTAGAAATTGATACCCTCGGCGTTCAACCGTCTGGCGATTTCCGTCGTGCACTGGTCCGGCCGGTAGGAA
>JAGWJK010000840.1 GCA_028865845.1 Rhizobiaceae bacterium | reverse complement strand
AAGCTTATTTCTTTAGCCGGAACGTAATCTCCCGGAGCAAGATATGACGCAGATCGAGCAAGCAGCACCGCGTGCCTGGAGGTTCGCCGAGGGCGAGAACCGGCCGAGCCTTCCCGAGGTCAATGCCTCGGTTCACGTTCCGCATGGTGGCAGCTGGATTCGGCGGTTGATCGCCTTTCTTGGGCCTGGCTATATGATCTCTGTCGGCTATATGGACCCGGGCAACTGGGCGACCGATCTCGCCGGTGGCGCGCAGTTCGGCTACACGCTGCTCGCCGTCATCATGCTTTCCAACCTGATGGCGATCCTGCTGCAGGCGCTCGCCGCCCGACTTGGCATCGTCACGGGACGCGATCTGGCGCAGGCCTGCCGCGATCACTATTCGCGCCCGGTCAATCTCGCCCTGTGGTTCGCTTGCGAACTGGCAATCATCGCCTGCGATCTCGCCGAGGTCATCGGCACCGCGATTGCTCTGCAGCTTCTTTTCGGTATCCCGCTGATCGCCGGCGCTTTGATCACCGCCTTCGACGCCTTCCTGCTGCTGATCCTGATGAACAAGGGCTTCCGCTTTCTCGAAGCATTCGTGATCGCGCTGCTCATCGTCATCGCCACGTGCTTCGGCGTACAGATCGCCGCCGCCGCCCCGCCGATCGCCGCCGTTCTCGGCGGATTCCTGCCTTCCCCCGAGATCGTCACCAATCCCCAGATGCTCTACATCGCCATGGGCATCATCGGCGCCACCGTCATGCCGCATAATCTCTATCTGCACTCTTCCATCGTACAGACCCGCGCCTATAAACGCACCGACGAAGGCAAGCGCGACGCGATCAAATGGGCAACGACCGACAGCACGATTGCCTTAATGTTGGCGCTTTTCGTCAACGCCGCGATCCTGATCGTCGCTGCCGTCGCCTTCCACGACACCGGCCATTCCGACGTGGCGGAGATCGGCCAGGCCTTTGAGCTGCTGTCGCCGCTGCTCGGCCTCGGCATTGCCTCGACGCTCTTTGCCGTGGCGCTGCTTGCCTCCGGCCTTAATTCGACCGTAACCGCGACACTCGCCGGCCAAATTGTGATGGAAGGGTTCCTCCGGCTGCGCATTCCGCACTGGGCACGCCGTCTTTTGACCCGCGGATTGGCAATTATTCCGGTTGTTTTTATTACTGCATTTTATGGTGAACGCGGCACCGCCGATCTGCTGGTGTTGAGCCAGGTGATCCTCTCGATGCAACTCCCCTTCGCCGTCATTCCGCTCGTCCGATTCGTCACAGATTGCCGGAAAATGGGCGATTTCGCGGTCTCGCGCAGCATCGCGGTCCTGTCCTGGGCCGTCGCCGGCATCATTCTGGCGCTGAATTTTAAGCTCCTTTACGACACCCTCTTCAGTTGACGAATCGCTCGCAATGCGCGAATCTAGGGGTGTGGAAGATCACGGTAATTAACATATCCGTAATATTTGCCCCTATTTTGCCATGATTTGCCCTAGTTTGGGCCCACCGCAAACTGCAGGGTTCTCCAATTCATGGCCGAAGGTCCATTGCGCGTTCATTTTCCTGCAGAGGCTGCCATCCAGGCGCAGCCGCATCATGAATTTCATATTCCGTTTCTGCCGCGCTCTGCCCATCTTCGTCATCTGATCGCCATCGGCCTTGCAGGCACCGCCTCATTCGGCCTTCTGGCGACCGTGCTCTATCCGCTTCTCGCCCGCCACACGATCGAGCATGCGGTGACTTTGAACGGCGCGCAGGTCGCCCCGTCGCAGCCCGCATTGCAGAAGAGCGATCGCCTGGCGACGCGGCAGCGCTTCGACGGCGCCCGTTTTGCGCAGGTGGCCGAGAAGGTATCGAGCGGCGAGACCCGCATTTTCACCTACCATCGCATGACGCTGGTCTTTAAAGCCGAGGATTCCGGTCCTTCCCGCGGCGATGCGACGACCATCAATGCCGATTATCGTAGCGACGCGCAGTCGGAATCCGCCCTGTTTGCCGAACCTTCGCTGTCCGATATCCGCCAGGGCATCTACCCGAAGGCCGAGCAATACAGCAATGCGCGCCGTTCGCGCTTCCCGGTTCGCGGCGTGCCTTTGAACGTCAGCGTATCGAAGGCGACCACGGGCGAGCCCGGCCGCGAATTCAAGCGGCTGGTGTCGATGCCGAAGGATCGGCAGGACCTGCAGGACATTCTGGCGTCGGCCGGTCTCGACGGCGATGCCGGCGACGAACTGCAGCGGGCGCTGGCAACCGACACGGTTTCACCTGGCGACAACCTGGAACTGCTGCTCGAAAAAGAAAGTGCCGATGCGCCACCGAAGCTGATCATGGCGCGCCTCAGCGGCGACAAGAAGCCGGAGCGTGTGGTCGCCCGCGACGATTCCGACAGCTTCGTGCCGTTGGCCGACGATCGGCTGTTCTCCACGCTGTACAGTGAAACCCAGCCGGATGCCCCGTCATCCTCCGAAGTGGCGGCAGTCGACTTCAAGGGTATCGATAGCGACGACGAGACGACGATCAGCAAAAAACTGGAAAGAGCCGGCCTTTCCGACGAATGCGCGGAACAGCTCCTGAAGCTCGCCAAGGCTAACGATATTTCGCTCACCGGCCGCGACGCGCCCGACAGCGTCGATCTGCTGTTCCGCAAGAACGACGACGACAAAAGCGAACTCATGTTCATCGAGTTCCACACCGACGGCGATACGCATCGCTTCTACCTGCACAAGGACGCAGGCGAAGGCCCCTCGGAATTCTACGATGAAGGCGGCCACTCCGTCGCCAAGGTGCTGGCCCACCATCCCGTGCCGAACGGAAAACTCGGCGACGGCTTTGCCTGGCGCATCCACCCGATCCTCGGCGTTCGGAAATTCCACAACGGCGTCGACTTCCGCGCCCCGATGGGCAGCCCGATCATGGCCGCCGGCGACGGCGTCGTCGAGAAGATCTCCTGGGAAACCGGTTACGGCAAATATGTCCGCATTCGCCACGATGGCGGCTATGAGACCACCTATGCCCACATCGCCTCGACGCCGTCGGATCTGCATGTCGGCGAGCGTGTGACCCAAGGCCAGGTCATCGCCTAT
>JAGWJK010000839.1 GCA_028865845.1 Rhizobiaceae bacterium | reverse complement strand
CGGAAAGCACGCAATGCGTGCTGCAGTTCATCCTTCACGCAATGGTCGAAACCGTGCATCGCTTCCCGTTCGACTGCATAAATCTCCGAACCGATCTGCTTCAGCTTATCATTGGCTGCATCCGACAGCATGATGCGCTTGGCACGGCGGTCCAGCGGATCCGGCTGGCGTTCGATCAGACCGCGCGCCTGCAACTTGTCGAGGAAAGCGCTTACGGTCATCGGCTCGAGACCCATGCGCGTGGCGATATCGAGTTGGCGGCTGCCATTGACGGCCGCGACCTGAATCAGCGTGCGTGCCTCGCCCGCCGTCAGGCCGAGACCCGCAACCAGGATTCGCCTTTCGAAAGCTGCTCTCATAAGACGAGCGCAATCGGATACGAGAAAGGCAAGCGAATCCGTATCTATCCTGCTGTTCATAAGCGTTTCCCTACCTACGCTTGTTTTTAGGCCCCGTTAAATCCTTTATTGATTCCGTCCTACAAACACAATTGAATCTTTAATCTTCAAGCGACTTGTTTGTCTTGACCCGATCATGCCTGTCGTTAATCTGTCATGGTATCCAGCGGGAACTTCCAATATGACGCAATCACTTATCGTCGGCGCCTTCCTGGCGGCGTTGTTCTATGTTCTCATTCCTGGCCCTGCCTTTCTGGCGCTGCTTGGCATCGGTGCGGGACAAGGACGCAAGGCAGGCGCTCTCTTCATGTGCGGCCACCTCGTCGGGGACCTACTGTGGTCGTCACTCGCTCTGGTAGCAATTGTTGGAGCAAAAACTATCGGCACCTTTGTGTTCGATCTGCTCGGGCTGTTTTGCGGTCTCTATCTCGCCTGGATCGGATGGAGCGCGGTAACCGCCAGGCCGAAGGATGACGGCAAGGCGTTGCTGAACGTCGATCGGCCGTTCCGGCGCGGCCTCATCTTCGGTGTCACCAACCCGAAGGGATATCCGGTGGCGCTTGCGACCTTCACGGCGCTCGTCGCCGGCTCGGCCAGCGGCCTGCAGTTCAGCGCACTGCCGCTTCTTCTCAGCGTCTCGTTCATCGGCTTCGTTACCGCCGATATCATCCTGATCGGCATCATCGGCGCCGGCGCGGTACGCCGCTTCTATCGCGCTCACGAGCGGCTGATCGTGCGCTGCTCGGGCGTGTTGTTCATGGGCTTTGCCGCCCAGGCGTTGTGGCATGCGACCCCCGGTCTGCTTGGCTGGCGTAAGGCTTGAACGCCGTTTGGCGGGAATTGTTCAGTATTAATTGTTCGGCCGCCGCATACCAATCTGTCGAACGAGGCCCTATATCGGGGTTCCATCATCTGCCGAAAGGACGCTTCGCATGCCCTCCAAAGCCTCCGTCAATCCCGCGCTCGTCGAATGGACCGGACATCAGGGGCTCCCGCGCTTCGACGCGGTAAAGGACAGCGATTTCGCGCCGGCCTTCGACGATGCGCTTGCATCCCATGAAGCCGAAATCGACGCGATCGCCGACAATCCGGAGGCGCCGAGCTTCGCCAATACCGTCACCGCGCTCGAAATCGCCGGCGATCAGCTATCGCGCGTCTCGGCGCTGTTCTGGAACAAAGCCGGTGCCGACACCAACGACCTGATCCAGGCGCTGGAGCGCGAGATCGCGCCGAAGATGTCGCGTCATTATTCGAAGATCGGCATGAATGCGGCGCTCTTTGCCCGCATCGATGCGCTCTGGGAAGATCGCGAGAACCTTGGGCTGACGCTCGAGGAAACGCGGGTGCTGGAACGGCACTGGAAGGGCTTCGTGAAGTCCGGCGCCAAGCTGCCGAAGGCCGATCAGGAGCGGCTGGCCGCGATCAACGAGACGCTTGCCGGTCTCGGCGCGAAATTCGGTCAGAACGTGCTCGCGGACGAAAAGAACTGGGCGCTGATCCTCAGCGACGAAGCCGATCTCGCCGGCCTTCCCGATTTTCTGCGCGACGCGATGGCGGCTGCCGCACGCGAGCGCGGTCAGGAGGGCAAATATGCCGTCACCCTGTCGCGCTCGATCATCGAGCCGTTCCTGACAGCGTCCCAGCGCCGCGATTTGCGGGAACAGGCGTTCAAGGCCTGGGTGGCGCGCGGCGCCAATGGCGGCGATACCGACAATCGCGAGACCATCCGCCAGACGCTTGCCCTGCGCTCCGAAAAGGCAAAGCTGCTCGGCTATGACAATTACGCCGAACTCAAGCTCGACAATACCATGGCGAAGACGCCGGAGGCGGTGAACGACCTCTTGAAGGCCGTGTGGGCCAGGGCCGTTGTGCGTGCCCATGAGGAAGAAAGCGATATCGCCGCGCTAATCACCGAAGAAGGCCGTAATCACGAGGTCATGCCCTGGGATTGGCGCCATTATGCGGAAAAGATCCGGACGCGGAAATTCGATTTCTCCGAGACGGAACTGAAGCCCTATCTGCAGTTGGAAAAGATCATCGCCGCCTGCTTCGATGTCGCCGGTCGCCTGTTCGGCATCAAGGCCGTCGAGCAGAAGGGCGTTCCCGCCTATCACCCTGATGTCCGCGTCTTCGAGATCCGCGATCGCTCGGACAAACTGGTGGCGCTGTTTCTCGGCGATTATTTCGCCCGGAGCTCGAAGCGCTCGGGCGCCTGGATGAGCTCGTTCCAGTCGCAGCATAAATTGACGCTGAAGAACGGCCATGTCGGCGAATTGCCGATCATCTATAATGTCTGCAACTTCGCCAAGCCGGCGGAAGGCAAGCCGGCGTTGCTGTCGCTCGACGATGCCCGCACGCTGTTCCACGAATTCGGCCATGCCCTGCACGGCATGCTCTCCAATGTCACCTACCCGTCGGTATCGGGGACAGGCGTGTCGCGCGATTTCGTCGAATTGCCGTCGCAGCTCTACGAGCATTGGCTGACCGTTCCTGACATCCTCAAGGAGTATGCGGTTCACTACGAGACCGGCGCGCCGATGCCGCAGGCCCTGCTCGACAAGGTTCTCGCCGCGCGCACGTTCAATTCGGGTTTCAACACCGTTGAGTTCACCTCCTCGGCTCTGGTCGACATGGCGTTCCACACGCGCGGACCAGTCGATGATCCGATGGCCGTACAG
>JAGWJK010000838.1 GCA_028865845.1 Rhizobiaceae bacterium | reverse complement strand
GTCTGTTGGTCAGAGTTGGGAGCTCCCAACTCGTGGGTGGAGCATCGCCCTGTGGTCATGGCTCCCGCCCCCATGCCTGCTTGATCAAGCCTTCGATCTCGCCATTGACGGCATCGAGGGCCTCCATCGCGCGGTCATAGGTCGATCGGGTCAGGTTCTCGCGGCCGATCTCGTAAAGCGTCTGTTTGGTCAGACCGGCATCCGAAACAGCCGCGGACTTCACCATCGGATTGGTCATCACGTGATCGTCGAACAGATTGCGGAGGAGGGCGGCCACCTTCGTCTGAGGCGCATCCTGCGGTTCGAAGCGTGTCAGAAGATAGCGGATGAAATCATACTTCAACTCGCCGCCGGCTTCGCGCACCACGGCCAGAAGATCGTGGGTCATCAGCAGGAATTGGCTCATCGACGCGACATCGAGCATCTGCGGATGAACTGTCACCACCATCGACGTCGCGGCACAAAGGCCGCTCAGCGTCAGGTAGCCCAGCTGGGGAGGGCAGTCGATAACGACCACGTCGTAGTTATCCGCCACCTGATCGAGCGCGCTGGCAACCCGGGTGAAGAAGATACCATCCGCTCCGTTCTGTCCGGTTGAGAGCGCACGTGGCGTCGTATGTTCGAACTCCATGAGTTCGAGATTGCCCGCCACCAGGTCCAGGCCTTCGAAATAGCTGTTGCGAATGACTTCCGAGAGGGGACGCTGCTCCTCGTCATAGCGGATTGCCGCATACAGGGTCTCGTTGGCCTTCACATCCGTTTCCGGCAGGACGCCGAGAAGGGCCGACAGGCTCGCCTGCGGATCGAGGTCCACCGCCAAAACACGGTAGCCCTGCAGGGCGAGGTATTGCGCCAGATGAACTGAAGTCGTCGTCTTGCCGGAACCGCCTTTGAAGTTGGTGACGGCGATAACCTGGAGATGGTCTCCCGGCCGCCGCCGCGGCAGGAACTCATGCCCCTCGCGACCACGCGCGGAGGCGGCAAGCTTCTCCCTCAGCTCGTTGATCTGACCGAGCGTATAGAGCCGGCGGCCATTGTTGCCGAACTCCGGCTGCGGGCCTTCACCCGCGAGCGTCATCTTGCGCAGCGTCGAGTCGGAAACACCGATCAGCTTTGCAGCTTCACCCGACGTGAAGCGCCGCAGCGTCTTGTTGGCGGTCGGCGGAAACAACGCCTCGCTGATCGCCTGCAACTGCGAACTAATCACCGACGCATGTTCGCCGATCGTCTCGTCGACGGTGCGGGTTGTCCCTCGGAAAGACCGATTTGTCTTGCTCACGATGAAATCTTTCGTCACGGAAAATTGCCGATTTCGGCCTCTAAGCCGTGACGATAATGATTAGAGCGATTCTTGCAAGATTTTAATGGTTAACGGCAACCTAACGACAGGTTGCACACAGAATCAGTAAAATAGAAAAAGATGGAATTTCGGCCATTTATTCAGCGGCTTAACTCTTGAATCCCTCGTAATCCGCGTCGCCGGCGCCTCGATCTGCAAATCACATGTTCCTCGACGCCATCCAGCTTGGACGAACAAACAGGCGCGACTCACTCTTTCGATGACTGCTCTTCTATATCAGCCGCGGAGAGAGTTCCGCTCGAGATTCGGCGATTGCTTATCACCGTCGCCGTCAGCGCCTGCGAAATCGCCCCGTACGATTCCGTGCCGCTGCAGCTTGTCGTAAAATGTCTTTCGCGGAATGCCGAGCGCCTCGATAGTGCGCCGCACGTCACCGCCATTTCGAGAGAGCGCTTCGCGGATGATCTCCGCTTCGTAGTTCTCGATGCGAGCGGGTAGCGGCAGGCTCGTATCCGGGGAAGGGGAGGGGGCTTTATCCGGCTCAGCTGATGCGACCTCCAGGCCAAGAACGAAGCGCTCGGCGAAATGCGAAAGCTCGCGAACATTGCCCGGCCAGTCATGCGTTTGCAGATGGTGGCTGATAAAGGGCGATATCGTCGGTGCCGTCCGTTTGAAGCGACTGGCGGCACGCTCGGCGAAATAACCGAAGAGCAGGGGGATGTCGTCACGCCGCTCGCGCAGCGGCGGGATGGAAATGGTGACGACGTTCAGGCGATAGTAGAGATCTTCGCGGAATTCGCCCCGCTGGCGGGGATCGCTGAGGTCGACCTTCGCCGCGGCGACGACCCGCAGATCGACGGGGCGAACCTCGTTGGTGCCGAGCGGCGTCACCTCCCGCATTTCCAAAACGCGCAGCATCTGCACCTGGATCGACGGCGGCATGCTCTCGATCTCATCCAGAAACAGCGTGCCGCCGCTTGCATGCTCGATGCGGCCGATGCGCTTTTTCTGTGCGCCCGTGAACGCGCCAACCTCATGGCCAAAAAGTTCGCTCTCGATGACCGTCTCCGGCAAGGCTCCGCAATTCAGCGCCACGAAATTGCCCTTCGCACGTCGGCTCCAGCGATGAAGCAGACTTGCGACCACCTCCTTGCCGCTGCCGGTCTCCCCGGTCACGAGCACATCGACATCGGTATCCGCGATCTGCCTCAGCGTGCGGCGCAGTCTCTCCATGGCAGGCGTCTGGCCGATCAGGGGCAGGTCGCCCTGCGCCTGTTCGGCGGTCGCCCGCAAGGCGCGATTTTCCAGTATCAAACGGCGCTTCTCCGCCGCACGCCGCACGCTTTGAACGAGACGGTCGGCGGCAAATGGTTTGGCGATGAAATCATAGACCCCGTCCTGGATCGCCTGCACCGCCATCGGAATATCGCCATGGCCGGTGACCAGGATGACCGGCAGGTCCGCATCCCTTTTCCGGACGCGATCGAAGAGCTGCTGCCCATCGATCTGCGGCATGCGGATATCGGAGACGATAACGGTGGCGGGATCGTTTTCTAACGCGATCAATGCATCGGCCGCGGACGAGAAGGCAGAGACGAGAAAGCCGGCAAGCTCCAATGTCTGCTTCGTTGCTCTCAACAGGTCCTTGTCGTCGTCGATGAGGAAGACGTTCGGGGTGTCGCTCATGGGAATGCCTTACGAAGATGAATGGTGAAACAGGTGCCGCTGCCGCCGCTCTCGACATCGATACGGCCGCCATAATCGGCAACAATATCC
>JAGWJK010000837.1 GCA_028865845.1 Rhizobiaceae bacterium | reverse complement strand
ATCCTGGCGCAGATCACCAATGCGCAGTCGCCTGTGCTGTTTGAACTGTTCCGCACGATCCGAGACGGTGTCAACGATGCCGACCTTCGCAATCTCGAAATGGTCATTCGTGAAAAGCTCAAGGGAGGCTTTCTCGAGCGCCTGCTGATCGCAATCGGCCTGCGCGATCCGGCGCGGCGGCTGAAAACCGTGACCGACGAAATTCGAGGCATGTTGCAAAGCAAGGCCAAATCCTTGAGCGATCTCATCAAACCGATGGAACGGCAGGTTTCCGACGAAAGCAGCAAGCTCATTGCCGACGTCTCGCGGATGAGCAGGCTTGCCGACGGATACCGCGATACGATCCTGTCGCTCGGCGTCTATGTCGAAGCCGGCCGACGGATCATCGTCCAGGGGGAGAGCGACCTTGCGCGGCTGACGGAAGAGGCCAAGTCCGGCGATCCCCTGCGCGTCCAGCAAGCGCGCGACTTTTCGCAAAAGCTCGACCTTTTCCGCAACCGTGTGCTGATCCTCGAAACGGCTTATGCGAAGGCACCGGCCGATCTCGATTCGATCGGGATTGCCCGAGGTGCGGCGCTGGCGACGCTTGCCGATACGGCCTCGTCGGCGACCGCCGAATTCAACGATATCAAATCCATTCTCATCCGCCTGCATGTGCTTTTCCAAATGCAATCGGTGCAGCAGATGAACGAACTCCGCCGGGAGCTCAGGACGTCGCTTCAGCACTATGGGTTGCAGGTTCTTGAGGATGTTTCCGTCAATGCCGCCAAGGCATCCGGCGAAACGCGGCTTGCTGATGCCGAGCTCGTTCTCGGCACGGCGCAGCGATTGCGAGCGATCGCGGACAAGGTTGTCGCCGAAGGCGAGCGCAACAAGCAGCGTTACGCAGCCGCGCGCGTAAAGCTCGAACAGGCCCGGCAGCTCGTCGTCGATCGGCCGATCTGAATTCAGCAGGAGACAAGTGATGGCGACGTTCAAGCTCGAAAAGGGCCAGGCATTTCAGCTGCAAAAGGAAATCCAGCTGGTGCATTCCGGCCTGGTCTGGGATCCGCCGGAAGGCAATGGGCCGGCCTTCGATCTGGATGTTCACTGTTTCGCGCTGGTGCATCCCGGAGGGGACGCCAATCGCGCGCGTCTCTACAACGAGGGTTCGCATGCCCTTTGCTATGCCTTCGTGCGCGGGCCGGGCAATCCGGAGGGATCGCTCGGCAAGAATGCCGACGGATCGTTCCAGACCGACGACGGCTCGATGTGGCATGAACGCGACGACCGCACAGGTCGCGGCGGCGCCGTCAAAGCCGATGACGACCATCATGAAGGCGGCCACCACGGCGAGGGCTTCCGGGAAGAATTCAAGATCGTGCTGGCGAAACTGCCCGGCGAGATCGCGGAACTCGCGGTCTGGGCGACGATCCACGACGCCGAACGCAAGAGACAGGAATTCGGCAAGGTCAAGAACGCCTATATCGAAGTCTGCGACGCCATGGATGACGAGCTTTGCCGCTACCAGCTGACGGCCGAATTCGCCGGCAAAACGACGATCCAGGTTGCATCCTTTCTCAAGCAACCGGATGGCTCGTGGAAGTTCCATGCGGTTGGGGCCGGATCCAATGCCGGTCTCGGCGAGATCATCCAGGCCTATCTGGCCTAGGCGGAGCATTGACCTTGGGGTCCGGTAAGGATGACGATTCACCCAAGCCGAGCCCCGGCCAGAAGCCGCGTGTTCTGTTTGGCGAAAACGCCGTCGCACCGGTTCCATCGGCAAATCCTGCAATAGGCCCGGAGCCAAAGGTGCTTTTTGGTTCACCGCAAGCGCCGGCACCAAAAAGCAACCAGCCAAAGATCATCGCTGCGGGGCAGGTTCGGCGGCGCATCGCCTGCGATGCCGCCGCGCTGCGGGCGATCGATCCGAACGCTTCCGAACCGATATTGGCCCAAGCACAGAAGCTCGTGGATGCGACAAACCTCGACGATCACTATTTCGAGGACGTCGTGCAATTCGGAGCCGTGCTTCAGGCGCGGCACGCCAGCCTTTCCGAGGATGAACTCAATCTCGCCAGCGATCCCGCTCTGGCAAGGATCAGGCAACTCGGCAGCGATTTCCTCGTGCATCTCGACGCGCTGGACCCGGAAAGGGTCTTTGCCGTTCAAGGCGGCGTGCTCGGCGCCATAAGGTCGATTGCCGGGGCAGGCGCCGGCGAAGCACTGTTCTCCCGCCACTATGCCGAGATCAAGGCGCTCGCGGCTCAGCTCGACGCGCTGTCGCCGGATGTCGCAGCGCTTGCCGACAACATCCGGTCCCTCCAGCGCCGATACGCTCAGCTTGCGCAGGACATCGACGCGCATCTGCTCGCGGCACAATTTCTCATCGCCCACATGTGCGGCATCGACCCTTCCGATCGCGAACGGCAGGCTCACTACCTGTCCCAACTCGACGCCCTCGAAACGCGGCTGGCGAGCCTGTCGGGCACGCGCATCTCCATCGACGTTGCGGTCCAGACGATCGGCGCCATCAGGCAGATGGTCGACGGACTGCGCCTGTTCGGCGAGGACCTCGTTCGCAGCGAACTTCCTGCCTGGCAGGCCGCCTATTCCGCAGCGCTTGCTGCTCGCGCCATGGAGCCGGGACGCGCGGCCGGCATTCCTTCGCTTCTTCGTGACATTCATCGACGCATGCTGACAAAACTCCGACCAAAAGGATGATCTATGACGACGTTTAGACTTGAAAAGCCGGCCGAAGAAGTTCGTCGCGTTGGCTTCGTTCTGCAGAAGCAAGGCATTCATGAGCGCATTCCCGCCCAGGTCGGCCTTACAATCGATGTTTCCGGATCGATGTCCGGACTTTTCAAATCCGGCGCCGTTCAATCGGCCCTCGAGCGGATTCTGCCCGTGGCGCTTTATTTCGACGATGATGGCCGCATCGATACCTGGGTCTTTTCCGATACCGAAAAGACGGCATCGATCGCCTCGGCGACCGTTTCGAACTATGGCGGCTTCGTCAAGCGAGAGATCATCGACAATGTCGATCTTGAGCCGATCCTGTGGGGCGGTACAGACTACGCGCCGGTCATAAGGTCG
>JAGWJK010000836.1 GCA_028865845.1 Rhizobiaceae bacterium | reverse complement strand
CGCACCCTCACATTCTCCAGATCGTCATTTTGCATCCGCATCCCCGCTTCGGCATTCTTCAACGTTCAATCGCTGCATTTAGCAATATCCCCGCCATCCCGCATCTGGAAACGTTCTACGCTTGAATCTTGTCGACAGTTTGTATATATGGCTGGCAATGTCAACGAGGATCGGACAATGACCACAGGATGGAAGGGCGTATTTCCCGCCGTAACGACACAGTTCAACGAAGATCTTTCCGTGGATCTAACCGCGACGCAGCGTGTGCAGGATGCGCTCGTAAACGATGGGGTTAACGGCCTCATCGTCATGGGCACCTGCGGCGAGAACAACTCGCTTGACCCGGAAGAGAAGCGCACGATCCTGAAGGCTGCCGTCGAGGTGGTGAATGGCCGCGTTCCCGTCGTCACCGGCGTCTCGGAATTCGATACGCGTCGCGCCGTCGCCTATGCCCGTGACGCGGAAAAGCTCGGCGCCGACGGCCTGATGCTGCTGCCGGCCATGGTCTATGTTCCGAAGCCGGAAGAACTTATCGCCCATTTCCGCACGGTCGCGGAAGCGACTTCTCTGCCGATCATGCTCTACAACAATCCGCCGGCCTATCGCGTCAACATCGGCGCCGACGTGCTGAAGGTGCTCGCCGATGTCCCGAACATCAAGGCGGTCAAGGAAAGCGCGCCAGATCCGCGCCGGTTCACCGACCTGATCAATGCCTTCGGTGATCGTTTCGATATCTTCGCAGGTCTCGATGACGTCGCGCTCGAAGGCCTCATGCTCGGTGCCAAGGGCTGGGTTTCGGGTCTGACCAGCGCATTCCCGCAGGAATCGGTACAGCTCGTCGCCGCTGCTGAGCGCGGCGACTGGGAAGAAGCCCGCAAGATCTATCGCTGGTTCATGCCTCTGCTCCATCTCGACGCCGAGCACGACCTCGTGCAGTCGATCAAGCTCGCAGAGCAGATCATGGGCCGTGGCTCCGAACGTGTCCGCATGCCGCGTCTGCCGCTGTCCGGCGCCCGTCGCGCCGAGGTGACGGCAATGGTTGAAAAGGCTGCTGCAACACGCCCCTCGGCTGCCCGCAAGGCTGCTTGATTTTCGGAAGCGGTTCGGACCAACCGTCTGAACCGCTTGCGCCTGATGCGTTGTGAAATAGCCGCTTCGCGGTTTTCCGAAATTTAAAAGGCCGGCAATCGTTATCGCGATTGCCGGCCTTTTCGCCTGAATTTTCCTGTTCTTACGCGAGGGCCAGGGATCTCCCGGTTTCCGGATCGAACAGATGCATCTGGTTCATATTGAACGATAGCGGCATCGTCGTCATCGGCCTGGGGCCGCTATCGGGATCGATGCAGGCGCAGAGATTTGCGTCGCCGATGCTGAAATACACCATGGTCTCGGGCCCGAGCGGTTCGACAAGATCGATCTTTGCCTCGACCTCGGCAAATCCCTGGCGCTGCTGGCGGTCGGTGATCGACTCCGGCCTGATCCCGAAAATAACAGACTTGCCGGCATGGCGGACATAGTCCTGCGATCGCGACGCCGGAACCGGCAGCTCAGCACCGTCAGCCAGCCTGACGACCAAGCCATCGCCCGCTGAGGACAAGGTGGCCGACAGGAAATTCATCGACGGTGAACCGATGAAGCCGGCGACGAACTGGCTGACGGGACGATGGTACAGCTCCTGCGGCGGCCCTGCCTGCTCGATGACGCCGCCATTCATGACGACGACGCGATCGGCCATCGTCATCGCCTCCACCTGATCGTGAGTGACGTAGACCGTCGTCGTCGGCAGCAACTGATGCAGCCGCTTGATCTCGGTGCGCATCTGAACCCGGAGTTTCGCATCGAGGTTGGAGAGCGGCTCGTCGAACAGGAAGACTTTCGGATTGCGGACGATGGCACGCCCCATGGCGACACGCTGGCGCTGGCCGCCGGAAAGCTGGCCCGGACGGCGATTCAGGAGTTCGCTGATATGAAGGGTCTCTGCCGCGGTCGTGATGCGGGCGTCGATTTCGGCCTTGGCCAACCTCTGCTGCTCCAGGCAAAAGGAGATATTTTCCCGCACGGTCATGTGCGGATAGAGCGCGTAGTTCTGGAAGACCATGGCGATGTCGCGCTTGCCGGGTCCGAGCCGATTGACGACCTGATCGCCAATGACGATTTCGCCGGCGGTGATGTGCTCAAGCCCGGCGATCATGCGAAGTGTCGTGGACTTCCCGCAGCCTGACGGTCCGACGAAAACCACGAACTCATTGTCCTCGATGTCGAGGCTGATACCGCGAACGGCCTCATAGATGCCGTAGGATTTGACGACGCTTTTCAGTTCCAGTCGTGCCATCTTTTTCTCCTACCCTTCCTGCAGCCAGATCGCCATCGCGCCGGGATCGCGGTTGGCCCAGAGATGATAAGGGATCGCCTTGAAAGGCCGCTTTTTCTGCTTAGGTGCCGTGGTGCGATAAAGCGTGTTCTCCCAGCCCGACGTTTCGGCCTCGAGTGCGGTACCTTCGAGGACGACTGCCCCGCCGAGCAGACCGGCCTCATAGCGTGGCGATATCTCCGCCGAAGCGGGCAGGCGAAGCCGCTGCGGCTCGCCGCCGAGATCGGTCTCCTCGATGCAGTAGACGACCGGGCCGCGTTGCAGCGCGACGCGGCCGCCATCCTCGGAGACGGCGGGATGCGCATAAATCCTGTCGATGGGCATCGAGAGGGCGAGGCGGATTTCGTCGCCGTCTTGCCATTCTCTTTCGATCGCCGCGTAGCCGTTTGCAACGCATTGCGCGAGATCGACGATCGCGCCGTTGATGGATACCTCGGCGCTTCTGCACCATCCGGGAATCCGCAGGCGCACCGTAAAGCGGCTCGGTCGCTCGGTGGAGAGCTGCAGTCTGATATCGCCGTCCCACGGATACGCCGTGTCCTGCTTCACGCGAACGAAGGTATTGCCGACCGTGAGTTCGGCTGCATTGGCGCCGTAGAGGTGAACCGCAAGTTCGTCCTCCGTCGTGGAATAGAAATACTGGCCGAGAGAGGTGATGAACCGTGCGATATTGGTCGGGCAGCAGGGGCAGTAGTGCCATTTCCAAC
>JAGWJK010000835.1 GCA_028865845.1 Rhizobiaceae bacterium | reverse complement strand
GCGTATCCTTGGAATGCTTCAGGACGATCTCGCCGGCTGCCGTCAATCGCAGGCCGTCGGAGAAGCGCTCGAACAGCGGCGTGCCCAGCTCATCTTCCAGCTTTTTAATTTGCCGGCTAACTGCAGAAGTCGCGACATGAAGTTCGTCCGATGCCTTGCGGATCGATCCCGAACGCGCGACTTCTGCAAAGTATTTCAGGATGCTGGCGTGCATGGAGGCTCCTCGGTGTCCAGGAAGCTATACCATGCTCACCGTCCCCGCCAAACGGGCGCACGCTTCTGCTGGAACGCTGCGACCCCCTCCAGCGCGTCTTCGCTCTGCAGCGCCTTGACCAGGGCCGGCGTACGCAGAGCCTGGGCTTCGGCCGGGCTCAGATGGCCGGTTCGGTTGACCGTCTGCTTGATGGCCCGCAGCGACAACGGCGCGCAGGCGACGATATCGGCGACCCAGCGGTCGACGGCAGCGTCCAGCTCGGCGGCCGCTACCACCTCGTTGACGACACCGAAGGACGCCATCTCCGCCGCGCTGAACTGCCGCCCCGTCAGCATGACGGCCATGGCCCGGTTAAAGGCGATCTTTCGCTGCAGCAAGACCATGCCGCCGTCGAGCGGCATGCGGCCGACCCTGGCCTCTGGGAGACCAAAGCGGGCCGTCTCGGCGGCAACGACGATGTCGCAGCCGAGAACCATCTCGAATCCGCCGCCGAGTGCAAAGCCGTTGACCCGGGCAATGACGGGCACGTCGAGCGAACGGCGAAAGGCAAGCCCGCCGAAGCCGTTCGTCCGGCTCGCCGCCCAGTATTCCAGGCCGGAGCTGCCGCTGCCGCCCTTGAGGTCGGCGCCGGCGCAGAAAGCTCTTTCACCGGCCCCGGTCAGCACCACGCAGCTGATATCGTCGCGCGTTTCGATCTCTCGCCAGATCGTCTCCAGCTCCTGCTCCGTCGCCGCATCGACCGCATTCATGCGGTCGGGGCGGTCGAGGGTGACACGAGCGACGCGATCTTCGACGGAAAAGCCGACGCTCATGCCGCGTCTCCCTGCAGCCTACCGAGGGAGCCGAGGATTTCGTCATTGTGCTGGCCGAGCTGTGGCGGCGAGATGCGCACCGATACATGCGCCGCCGACATGTCGATCGGCGAGCCGATCAAACGGATCGGCCCTGCGGCGGTCTCGCCGGCTTCCAGGATCATCTTGTTGATGATGGTCTGCTCGTCCTTCAGCGCTTCCGGCAAGGAGCGGACGGGCGCGCAGAGGATATCGACGCCTTCCAGCCTTTCGATCCAGTGTGCCGTGGTGTTCTTGGCGAAATTCTCGCGGAAGATCGCCTGCAGTTCCGGCCGCCGTGCCATCTGCGAGTCGAAATCCTTGTAATGCGGATATTGCGACAGGTCCTCGATTTCAAGCGCGTTGCAGATGTCCTGCAGCGGGTTTTGCTTGAAGGCGCCGACCATGACGATGGCGCCGTCGGTGGTTTCGAAAACGCCGGTCAGCGGGAAAGCACCCCAGTTGAGATCCCTCTGGCGCATCAGATGCGTCGTGCCTTCCTGCATCTGCATGGCGAGCATGGAGTTGTAGAGGCTGACCGCCACCTGCTGGCCTTCGCCGGTCTTGTCGCGCTGCAGGAGCGCCAGCAGAATGCCCTGAACAAGATGCATGCCGGCCGAATAGTCGGCAAGCGGGGTGGCATAGATCGAGGTCGGATGGCTGCTGTCGGACTTGCGGCGCATGACGCCGGAGACCGCCTGCGCCAGCACGTCCTGGCCGCCCTTGTGTTGATAGGGGCCGGTCAGGCCGAAGCCGGTGCCGACCGCATAGATCAGCCGCTTGTTGATCTTCTTCAGATCCTCGTAGCCGAAGCCCATGCGCTCCATGACGCCGGGGCGGAAGTTGTTGACGACGACGTCGGCGCTTTCGAGAAGGGCCTGCACTGTGTCGCGGGCGTCCTGCTGCTTGAGGTCGAGCGCCAGGCTCTTCTTGTTGCGGTTCAGCGAGCAGAAGACCGGGTTGTTGAGGCCGTCCGGATCGGAACCGAGCGACCAGCGCGAAAGATCGCCGATACGGACTTTTTCGATCTTGATGACTTCGGCGCCGTAGTCGGCAAGCACCTGGGTGCAGGACGGCCCGAGCATAACCTGGGTGAAATCGATGACGCGGATGCCGTCGAGGGGAAGTGGGGTCATTCTGCGGCCTCCAAATAGGTAGCGTTTTCGGACGGGACGTCGCCGGGATCGGCTCCCTGCGCCCGCATTTGTTTCTGAATTGCCTTGATATCGGCCTTGCGAACAGTCGTGCCAGCGTTGAGGGCAACGGCGGCGGCGACACCGGCTGCCTCGCCCATGGCCATGCAGGGCGGAATCTCGCGGCTGGACTTCTGTGCCTGCGGCGTCGCCGAATAGTGGCGGCCGGCAACGATGAGCTGATCGATTTCCTTCGGCAGCATCGAGCGATAGGGCGTGTAGTAATCGCGGCCGCGGCAGACCGTGTCGGCGAAATGCCGCCTGCCCATCACATCGTCCTTGGTCACGACATAATCGCCTTCCAGCAGTCGTGTCTGGCGCACGCCTGTCTGCGGCGCGAAGTCGACGACATAGGCGTTTTCGAACCCCGGCATCTTTTCGCGTGCAAAATCGAGCAGGCGGGCGATGCGGCCGCGGCCTTCCAGCTCGGCCTGCGTCAGATCCTCGGTCTTGAGGCCGCTCAGCTTCGGCATGTGCGGGCAATTCAGCCAGACGACACCCGGCAGCGGCGTCTTCAGCCACCAGAAGGACCAGCAACCGCCGATGAGGCGCTTGGCTTCGTGATCCACCAGCTTGAAGGCTTCCGGATCTTCGCGCTCGAAGCGTTCGGCCGCTTCGGTATCGACACCGCCCCAGCGGGAAACCGTCGTCAGGATGAAGTTGGATTCGACATGCGAGGCGCCGGCGCTCGCAGCCACGTCGAGGTCGCCGGTGGTGTCGATGACGACGTCGCCGAGGATCGCCTCCATGCCGGCCTTGGTCTGGCAGATGACGCCCTTGATCGTCTTGTCCTCGACGATCGCTGAGGAGAACCAGCTGTGGGTGCGGAGTTTTACGCCGGCAA
>JAGWJK010000834.1 GCA_028865845.1 Rhizobiaceae bacterium | reverse complement strand
CCTGGGAGGATTATCATGGTCGCAAAAGCTCTACCCGTCGAAGACCGGCTCGCGATCAACGACCTATTCATTCGCTACGCCACATCGATGGATTCCGGCGATGTCGAAGGCGTAGTCGGCTGCTACACGGAGGATGCGGTTCTGACCGGATCCTCGACCGGAGAGCATCGCGGTCGAGAAGCGATCCGCGCCTTTGCCACCCGCTACGCCAATTTTCATGCGAGCGGCGCGCAGCTTCGCCATTTCATCACCAACATCATCGTCACCCCGGAAGAAGACGGCGGAGCGAAGGTCACCGCCTATCTGCTCACCGCCTACACGCAGGACGGCAAGCATGAGCGCATGCGGCCGGGTCACTATATCTGCCATGTCGTGAAACTTGATGGAGAATGGCTGTTTAAGAGCCGCTTTGTGGCCCAGGACAGCCCCATGGGCCTCAATGTACAGCCATTGACCAAATAGCTTGCGACATTGCAGAGGCAAAGGCCCTTGATCCAAGGCGTGAACTGCCCCCGATATTGGTTGTCCAACTTTCGAGGGTCAGTTCACGCGGGATCAAGGGCTTTGCTTCATTTGAACCGTGTTCTGGTCGCCAATTAATCGTCAGGCGGCCATATGCAGTATCGCCCGGACGTCGGCAAGGCCGATATCGCGTCCCTCGCCCAAAGCCTTCTGATCGGCGCGTTCGAGGTGTTCGACGATCTCCGCCGGATCGATCTTGATGGGCGCGACGTCGGAGAGCCTGACCGGGCATCCCATCCGCTGGAAGAAATCCTCCGTACGCCGGATCGCTTCTTCGCCGGCGGCGCGCGGATCGCTCTCCGTAATATCCCAGACATTCCTGGCATAGCGCTGCAGCATCGCCTCCTTGGCGGCGTTGCGGAAACGCAGGAGCGAGGGCATGACCATCGAGAGCGTGCGGGCATGGTCGATGTCATAAAGCGCGGTGATGGCGTGGCCGATCATATGCGTGGACCAATCCTGCGGCACGCCGGCGCCGATCAGTCCGTTCAGCGCCTGATTGGCCGCCCACATCACCGTTTCCCGTGCCTCGGCATCGTTACGCTCCACGAGGCGCGGCCCCCACTCGACGAGCGTGCGCATCAGAACCTCGCTGAAGCCGTATTGAACAGGCGCATTGACCGGCAGCGTCAGATATTGCTCGACGACATGCGTAAAGGCGTCGACCACGCCGTTCTGCAATTGCCTGGTGTCGAGGCTTGCCATCGTATCGGGATCGAGGATCGCGAAGCGCGGACGGGCGCGTTCCTCTGCAAAGGGAAGCTTCAGACGTTTACCGTGATTGGAGATGACCGAGACCGGATTGCTCTCCGATCCCGTTGCCGGCAAGGTGAGGATCGCACCGACCGGCAGTACGGTCGCAACCCGGCCTCCTGCCAGAAGGTAATCCCAGGCATCGTCGACATCCAGCGGCGCGACCGTCGCCAGAAATTTGGCAGCGTCGACGACGGAACCGCCGCCGACACCGAGTATAAGCTCGACACCCTTCTCCCGCACGACAGCAGCCGCCTTCATGATCGTCTCGTAAACGGGGTTCACCTCGATGCCGGCAAACTCGGTAACGTCGCAATCGCGCAAGGCGGCCATGACTTTGTCATAGGTTCCGTTGCGCTTGATACTGCCGCCGCCGTAAAGCAGGAGCACCCTGGTGCCTGGCGCCACCAACTTCGACAGGGTGGATATCTGCCCGGCACCGAAGACGATTTCGGTCGGATTGCAGAGGCGGAACTGAATCATCGTGGTCTCCAACATCATTGAGCCGGATGCAATACCGGGCTTTCTTCGAGCGCAGGCTCACCGATCGGCCTGCGAGTCATGAACAGTGTCAGCATGGTGCCGACGAGCGCGATCGAACCGGTGAGAGCCATGGCACTGTTGAACGTGCCGGTCGCCTGGACAAGGTAACCCGTGACGATCGGCGCCAGCATGCCGGCGCTGACGCCGCCAAGGGTAAAGATCGCGAAAGCCCGTCCGACGTCACTCGACGATTTCAGCCTATCATTGACGAGTGCGAAATTCATCGATTGGGCAAACGTGTTGCCGCTATGGGCAACCGTCAGCAGAACCATGGCCATGGGAAGCGATCCGGCAAACGGCACGAAGATGACGCAGGCAGCGACCAGATTGGCAATGCCAACCGCATAACGACGCTTCCCGGCGCGAAGCGCATCCGTCGAAAGCAAGCGGTCGCAGATATAGCTCAGCAACAGGCTCGTCGTCGCACTGACGACATAGGCGATCGCCGTGTAAGAGCCGGTCTGCAGGACCGTCAGATTATAATTCTGCTGCAGCAGCGTCGGCAGCCAGGCGGAGAAGAAGTAGGAGGTATAATTCACGCACGACTGCGTCAGCGCCAGACCCCACATGGTCGGAGCGGCAAAAAGCCCCTTATAGCCGAGTCCCGGTCCGGTATCGGTGACCACAGTCCCGAAATCCCGCTCTTGCAGAATCAGGTCGCGTTCGGATGGCTCAAGCCACTTGGCCTTTTCCGGCGGTTCGTAGAATGCCCACCAGAGCGCCACCCAGATGAAGCCGAGAATACCGGTGGCGATAAACGAGGCTCGCCAGCCCCAGTTGGTGACGATCCAAGCGAGGATAGGTGCGCCCAATCCCGGGACGCCGACCGAACCAAAGAACCAGATAGCCGTGGCAAGGCCGCGCTCGCGTCGCGGCGTCCATTCGCGGATGGTGGCATGGGCGGCAGGGTTGGCGGCCGCCTCGAAGGCGCCATTGCCAAGCCTTGTAACCAAAAGCGTGCTTGCAGAAGTCGCAAAACCGCTCAGCCCCTGAAAAAGCGACCAGAAGGCAGCAGCAATGGCGGCCGTAACTCTCGGCCCAAATCGATCAGCCATGAAACCCGAGGGAAGCAGGCAAATGGCATAGAGCCAGAGAATGGACGAGAACAGATATCCCATCGCAACGGGCCCGAGGCTCATCTCCTTGGCGATGGTGCTCCCGGCGATCGAAATCGTCAGCCTGTCCAGATTGTAGATACCGAGAAACACGAGCAACGACAGATAAATGAAGTAGCGCTTGTGATTGCGAAGAAATTGAACCATCCCGACCT
>JAGWJK010000833.1 GCA_028865845.1 Rhizobiaceae bacterium | reverse complement strand
CAGCGCCGGCAGGATCATGTGGCGCAGCAGGGCAGCGGCGACGTCGAGACGGCCGGTCAGCAGGCTCTCGATCAGATAGAAGTTGGTGTGGAAGTCGATCTCGACCTGCGGGTCGATCCGCCCGGAGATGGGCAGGAGCGGGATCAATACGCCGAACAGCAGCAGCAGGATCAAGGCCCAGAGGAAATCCGGGATTGCCAGCAGAACGCCAACGCCGCCGTCAACCGCCCACTCGGCACGGCGGCCGCGCGAGAGGATACCGACCAGCGCGGCGAAGACGCCGATCACAAGCGCGATCCCGGTTGCGAGCAGCGTCAGTTCGATGGTCGCCGGCAGACGCGTCAGCAGCAGGTCGAGCACGTCCTGGCGCACGCTGATCGATCGCCCGAAATCGCCGTGCACCACCTGGCCGAGCCAGCTGACGAATTGATGCAGAATCGGCTGGTCCAGCCCGTAGAGCGCGCGCAGCCTGCCGACATCCGCCAGCGTTGCGCCAGGCGGAATCATCATCGCAATGGGATCGCCCGGCACGACGCGCAACAAGACGAAGACGATCACCGCCACGCCGAACAAGGTGGGCGGCACGAGGACGAGCCTGCGGATGATCTCGCCCCATCGCATCGCTACGTCACCATTTTCTTCGCCTTAAGCGGGCGTGATCAGTTGCGGCAGGATCATGCCGTTGGATTGCGCCACGACCTTCAAGCTCTTTTTGTGGATGATCGGCTGCACATACTGGAACAGCGGGATCACCTCGCCCTGTTCGGCGATATATCGGTCGACGGCCTTGTAGCCGGCGATGCGTTTGGCTTCGTCCTTCTCGCCCCAGAGCGGACCGATCCGCTCGACCAGATCCTTGCCCTTCCAGGCGCAATGCGGCGACGGGCCGAACATGGCAAAGCCGGTCGAGGTGGAGGGATCGCCGATGGCGTTGCCCCAATTGTAGAAGGCCGCCGGCGCCAGGGCGTGGCGTGCCCTGAGTTCGAAATGCTTGGCGATTTCGTAAACCTCGATATTGGCGTCGATGCCCACCTTGCGCCACATGCCGACGATCGCCTGGATCATCTCGTAGTCCTTCGGCTTGAAGCCGCGGGTGGTCTTGATGCCGAACTTTACCGGTTTTTCCGGCGAATAACCGCTGGCTGCCAGCAGCTTCTTGGCCTTTTCCGGATCGTAGGGGATTTTGATCGAGGCATCGTAGGCGTCGTATTCCGGCGCTTCCAGCGTCGAGAGCGGCTTGCCATAGCCGCGCAGCAGGCGCTTGATGATCGCCTCCTTGTCGATCGCCATATTGGCGGCGAGGCGGACATTCTTGTCCAGCATCGGATCGACGTTGCTGATGAAGATCATGCCGATATCGGAAACGGGTGTCGCTTCGCCGGCAAAGCCCGACTTCTTCTTGAGGCGGTCGAAATCCTCATAAGGGATTTCCAGCGTCACGTCGGACGAACCGGATTCGATTTCGGCGACGCGGCTGGTCGTGTCGGTCACGAACTTGAAGATGACGGTGTCGAAGGCCGGCTTGCCGCCGAAATAGTTCGGGTTGGCCTTGAGGCGCAGGTAGGAATTACCCTCATAGGCATCGAACATATAGGGGCCCGTGCCGACGGGCTTCTTCTCGAAGCCTTCCGCTCCGGCCTTGGTGTAGTAGTCCTTCGGCAGCACGTAGCCGGTGAGGAACGCCATCCACTTGAAATAGGTCGGTTCGAAGCGGACCACGTCGCCGGTGATGCGGTTGCCTTCCACCTTGTAATTGTTCGCCGTCGACCAGATGAACTGGATCGGGTTGCCGGTCTCCTGCTTGGCGGCGCGTTCCAGCGACCAGACGACGTCGTCGGGCGTGAACTTGGAGCCGTCATGCCAGGTGACGCCTTCACGGACGTCCATCCAGACCTTGGTCTTGTCATCGTTCCAACCCCAGGCCGTCAGAAGGCCCGGCTGGAACTTGAGGTCGGGTCCCTGTCCGATGAACTGGTCGAAGATGGAGCGATAGATCGCCTGGATCGTCGGATTGACCGCGGACGGGCCGGTGGTCGGGTCGAAGGCCGGCAAATTGACGTTGAAGGCGATAGTGAGCGTGCCGGCTTCGGCAGCCTCCACCTTCGTTCTGCCCGCGAGAATGCCAGTAATGAATGCGGCTGCGCCGAGGCTCATTGCCTCGCGCCGAGTAAGCGTTGTCATGTTCACTCCGTTCCCCTGGTAAGCGGCAAGCAAGCATGACGCCGGCTGCCGCTGGCGATTTATTATCGGAATGTTTTAATCTTAAAATAAGGCTTTCGAACCGGCAAGCGCTTTCTCGTGGGATTTCGCAGATTTCGGTGGGAAGCAGGCGTCATATTTTGAGCAGAAAGCTTATAATCTATGCATTTGCATATATATAGCGACCTGACTTGTGTCTTGAAATTGCGATGACCTCAGGCGCAACCGCACGCAACACGTGATCGCCCTTACGTTTTATTGCGATCCGCATTTGTTCATTGACAGTGAGGAGGCCTTCAAAATATGATTTTGCAAATGATTTAAGAACAAGCTCGACAGGGCAAAGGGGTAACTTCGATGGCCGAACGGTCGTTTGCGCGCGAAGTCGAGGATTTGAAGCTCGGCGAAGGCGATATCTTCCGCGGCGAGGGCATTCTCGCCATTACCAAGGCGCTGCTGCAATCCGGCGTTTCCTATGTCGGCGGCTATCAGGGGTCGCCGATCTCGCACCTCATGGACGTTCTCGCCGACGCCAAGGACGTGATGGAGGATCTGGGCGTCCATTTCGAGACCTCGGCATCGGAAGCCGCCGCTGCCGCCATGCTCTCGGCGTCGGTGATGTATCCGGTACGCGGCGCGGTTACCTGGAAATCGACGGCCGGCACCAACGTTGCCTCCGACGCGCTTTCCAATCTTTCTTCCGGCGGCGTCACCGGCGGTGCGCTGATCATCATCGGCGAAGATTATGGTGAAGGTTCCTCGATCATGCAGGAGCGCAGCCATGCCTATGCGATGAAGTCGCAGATGTGGCTCCTCAATCCGCGTCCGAACCTGCCGTCGATCGTCCAGGCTGTGGAGGAGGGCTTCGAGCTTTCGGAAGCGTCGAATACGCCG
>JAGWJK010000832.1 GCA_028865845.1 Rhizobiaceae bacterium | reverse complement strand
CATGGGCGAGGTCGCGCAGCGGCTCGACATTACCGTTTCCGCGGCCGAACAGACCTACACGACCCAGGCGCTCGTCGATATGATCAATGCAGGCGTGCGCATGGTGCAGCCCGATATCGTCAAGATGGGCGGCATCACCGGCCTCATGCAGTGCGCGGCGATCTGCTACGCCCACGGCGTCGAACTCGTCCCGCACCAGACGCAACCGACCATTGCCCATACCGCCAACCTGCATGTGCTGGCGACGCTGATGCACAACACCAAGCCCGCCGAATTCTCCGATCCGTCGACGCGCATGCATGTCGCCTTCGCCAATCCGCCAATTCCGGAAAACGGGAAATTCCAGGTGCCATCCGGCCCGGGCCTCGGGCTGACCATCCACGACGCCGAGTTGGACAAGCGGCGCAGCTGAACGTTCTGAAAATTGGGAGGAAATGACATGAACCTGAAGAGACGCCAGTTTCTGGAATTAAGCGCGGCAACCGCCGCAATCAGCATGTTCGGCACCGCGATCGCCCGCGCTGCTGGCGATCCCGACACGATCCGCATCGGCATTGCCGCCAACGGCCCGCGCACCAGCGACCCGAACCTGACGACGCAGGGCGGCGACAATTGGGCGACGGAGCAGATCTACGAACAGCTCGTGCGCCCGGACGACGGCACGTTCGCCACCAAGCCCGATCAGTACCGCCCGACGCTCGCCACCGAATGGTCCTCTTCGCCGGACGCCAAGACCTGGACCTTCAAATTGCGCCAGGGCGTGCAATTCCATAAGGGCTTCGGTGAGATGACCGCGGACGACGTGGTTTTCTCCTTCAAGCGGGCGATGGCTGAAGGCACGAATACGCCGATCCTGTCGAACATCGCCGACGTCGTCGCCAATGGTCCTTACGCGGTCGTCATCACGCTCAAGAATGCCGACGTGAACCTGCTGGGTACGACGATCTTCCTCAACAACACCTCGATCGTCTCAAAGAAAGCTTACGATCAGATCGGTAAGGACAAGTTCGCGACCGATGCCGTCGGCACCGGCCCATACGAACTCACGCGCTTCGACCAGCAATGGGGTGCGGCCCTCAAGCGCCATGAAGGCTATTGGGGCGACAAGGCCAAGGTCGGCAAGGTGGAGTGCGTTTATATCGCCGACACCACCGCCCGCACGCTGGCGCTGCTGTCCGGCGATGTCGATATGATCGAGGCGGTGCGTGCACCGGGCTGGGTCGCTTCCATGCTGCAGCGCGACTCGACGCTGCAATTCGACATGACCTCGCCGGGTTCCTTCAACACGCTGCACATCAACCTGAAGCGGAAGCCGTTCGACAACATCAAGGTACGCCAGGCCGTCATGTACGGTATCGATCGTCACGCGATCGCCGATGCGTTGAAGCCGATGGGCGGCTTTACCGCCGGCCTGCAGCCCGATTTCTTTCCCGCGGGCTTCAAGACCGAAGATCTGCCGGCCGAACTGCAGTACAAATATGATCCGGACAAGTCGAAGGCGCTGCTTGCCGAAGCCGGTTTCCCGAGCGGCTTCGATTTCGACAGCAATGTCAGCCAGCGTGAAGACTATTCGTCGATCATGCTCATCGTGCAGGAGCAGCTGCGCGCTGTCGGCCTGCGCATGAACCTGCATATCGGCGACCACACGGCCTACCACTCCGACAATCAGCACGACAAGAATACCCTTGCCCTGCATTCGTCGAGCTACCCGCCGATCCCGACCCAGCTCTATGTCCAACAGCTTTGGACGAAGGCGGAGGTCAAGTCGGACGGTTCCGGCGGCATCAACTACAGCCATTACGGCGTTGCAATGCCCGGGATCGACGATCTCCTCGACAAGGCGCTGCAGGCGACCGACTACAATGCCTATGTCGATTACTGCAAGCAGATCGAGCTTCAGGTCCTTCGCGACCTGCCGTTGATCGGAATGTCGACGCTCGCCTTCACCGTTGCCCGTAGCGCTCATCTTGACCTCGGTTACAAGGTGCAGAGTGGCTACGCGCGCTGGCGTTTCCACCGCGCCACCAAGACGGCCTGATCCGAAGTCGCGATCGATGCGGGTGAATGAACATGGCTAGATATCTTCTGCTCCGGCTGTTGGATGCCATTCCAACCATCTGGCTGGTGTTGACGCTCGTATTCATCGCGATGCGGATTTTGCCGGGTGATCCGGCAGTCGCTGCTCTGGGGGACATGGCTCTCCCGGAGCAATTGGCGGCCTTCCGCCACAAGATGGGTCTCGATGTGCCGCTGTGGCAGCAGTACATCGACTTCCTCGTCGGCGTCCTGACGCTGAACTTCGGGCAGTCTTACCTGAACGGCCAGCCGGTATTGCAGCTGATCGCCGCCAATCTGCCCTACACGATCGAACTCACCGTCGCGGCGATGATCATCGGCGTTGGAACGGGCGTTCCGCTCGGTGTCATGGCAGCGACCCATCGCGACCGGCTGCCCGATTCCGGTACGCGTGCCTTTTCGCTGCTGGGATACGCCATTCCGGATTTCTATCTCGGTGCGCTGCTGCTGATCACCTTCGCGCTGAACCTTCGCTGGTTTCCGATCAATGGCGGTGGGGATGGCTTTCTCGACCGCATGTACCATATCGCGCTGCCGGCGCTCACCCTGGCGCTGGTAAAAGCGGCCTTCATCGGCCGATTGACGAGAACGGCGCTGCTTGAAACGCTCGGCAAAGATTATGTCCGCACCGCTCGCGCGAAGGGCGCGCGGGAACCGCGCGTCATCTATCGCCACGGTCTGCGCAATGCCCTGCTGCCGCTTTCAACGGGCATGGGCCTCAGCCTGCTTGCCACGCTGTCCGGCTCAGTCGCCGTCGAACTGGTCTTCAACAGGCCGGGCCTCGGTCGGCTTCTCATCCAGGCCATCAACGAGCGTGACTACGGCGTCATCCAGGGTGGGGTGATCGTCTTTGCGCTGCTCGTCCTCTTCGTCAATCTGGTGATGGATCTCCTCTACGTCGTCATCGATCCTCGTATCCGGGTAAAATAATGAGCAAGACTGCCGAAATGATGCCCATGGCGCCTCTGCAGACCTCCGAGCAGCCCCTGCTGGCGCCCGCGCCCGGCCTGATATCGCTG
>JAGWJK010000831.1 GCA_028865845.1 Rhizobiaceae bacterium | reverse complement strand
TCTTGCGCGTCCGATACCAGACGAAGACGCAAAGCATGACGCCAAGCAGCGCCGAGGGCAGCAGGCCTGCGGTGAACAACCCGGCGATCGACAATCCGGTCACTGAACCGACCGCGATCAGGATCAGGCTCGGGGGCACGGTTTCGGTCTGGGCACCGGTTGCTGCCAGCAGCGCGGTCATTGCGGCGCGGTCATTGCCGAGTTTTTCCATCTCCGGGAAAAGTGCCGGCGCGATCGCAGCCATGTCCGCGGCCTTGGAGCCGGATATGCCCGAGACCAGATACATCGCCGCCACCAGCACATATTGCAGGCCACCGCGGACATGGCCGAGCAGATTGGACAGGAACACGATCATCCGCTCCGCCATGCCGGTCATTTCGATCAGAAGACCGAGGAAGACGAAGGTCGGTATGGCGAGCAAAAGAAGCTGCGACATGCCCGCATCGAGCCGCGCGACGAGGATCGAGGGTGGCACATAGGTGCCCAATATCAGGTAGGCGAAGGTGGCTGCGCCGAAGGCAAAGGCAATCGGGATGCCGACAAAGACCATCAGAGGCACGCCGACCAGAAAGAAAATCGCCAGATTGGCCTGATCGAGATCCTGGAAAGTCGATTGCAACAGGGCGAGGATGCCCGTCGCGATCACGGCAACCGCAAGCGAAACGATCGAGATCCGGAGCGGCATGGTGCGCAGGCGAAACAGGGCGGCGATGATCATCAGGACGATGCCGACCGGCATGGCGGCCGCGCGCCAGAACATCGATATCTCCAGGCTGGGGCTGATGACGCCGGCTTCCGTCTGCACATGTTCGAAGGACGGCGGCAGCAGCAGCACCAGGAAAACGAGCACGACGGCAAGCGCGAAGCCCGAAAGATATTCCTGCCAGGCGGCGGGCAGCATCGATACGAAAGTGGTCATGCGCATATGTTGCCAGCGCCGAAGCGCGAGCGCCGAGCCGAGCGTTCCAAGCCAAAGGAACAGGATGGAGTTGAATTCGTCGGTCCAGATCAGAGGGTGATGGAAGACATAGCGCGCCACAATGCCGACGAAGAGCACGACGATTTCAATCGCCAGCAAAACAGCGGCGATCGCCGATATCGTCCCGAGAAAGAGCTCGTCGAGCGCGGTCAGCCGCCCTGTCTTGCGGTCGGTGTCGACCGACTTGCCAATATTCTCGCTGGTCAAGATGTTCGCTCCAGCCATGACGCCACCTCCCTGATCAGCTCGCTGCCGCCAGCGTCCGCCGCTGCTCGGTGGCGAGGGCGGATGCAGGATCATAACAGCCTTCGACGAAGCGCGTGAGCTCGGCATTGAACCGATCAGCGGCTTCGAAGAAGACGGAATGCCCGCATCCGTCATAGAGGCTGAGCGTCGCATGCGGGATAAGTCTGGCGGTGATTTCTGCAGCACCGGGGAGGACCAGAATATCGTCACGGCCATGGACGATCAGGGTTGGAACGGTGACACGCCGGAGGGCGGCTTCGGATATTGCCGGTTCGGTCCACCATTTTCCGATCTGCTGGCGGATCTCGAACGGACAAATCATGTTGTAGGCAAGGGCAAACGCGAAGTCGTCGGCGTCAGGCTGAAGACCGAAGCAATTGCGCAGGAACGCGGTCGTAACATCGATGCGGCTCGCGAGATCGTCGATATCCAGTGCCTGAACGACGGCGTTGCCGGTGCCGATCACTTCAGGCACCTCCACCGGCCTGCATGAGAGGAAGCCGACGCCGCTCAGCTGCGCGTCGCCGTAGTCGACCAGATACTGCCGGACGATGCGGCCGCCGAGCGACCAGCCGGCAAGCACTGGCTTGTGAAGCTGAAGCGCATCCATCACCGATCGTACCTCTGCGGACCAGCGCTTGCCCTGCTGATACCAGTGGTCGCCCAATGGCTTGTCGGAAAGACCGTGGCCGCGCGGATCGTAGGAAATGATGCGGAAGTCCTGCAACTCCGGCGCCGAATACTGTTTGACGAAGGACAGGTAGCTCTGGGCGACGCCGGTTACCAGCAGCAGTTCGGGGCCGTCGGGATTGCCCCATTCCCTGACTTCCAATTCGATGCCGTCGTCGGTGATGACGCGGTGGCGGTGGCCGGCAGGGCGAGTGTCGAAAGTACCTGTCATTTCAATCTCCAAATCAGCATCGGCCGTTTTCGGCCGCATCACACCATTCTCAGCCCAGCGGACCGGTATAGTGTTCAAGGCGAGTCCATGCCTCGTCTCCGATTTGCTTGCGCCAATTGGCGTAGAACCCGGCTTGTTTCAGCTTGGCGCGGAAGGAGTCGGTTTCCGTCGTGTTGACGGTCAGTCCCTTGGCCTTCAGCTGGTCGATCAGCGACTTGTTGAGGGTGACGAGATCGGCCCGCTGCAACAGGGCCTTTTCGCCGAAAACCGTGTTGGCGATGTTCTGCACATCTTCCGGGAGGCGCTTCCAGGCGGCACCGTTGGCAATGATCCAGAAACCGTCCCAGACGTGATTGGTCAAGGACATGTATTTCTGCACTTCGTAGAATTTGCCGGTATCGATCTGCGACAGCGGATTTTCCTGTCCGTCGACGACCTTCGTCTGCAGCGCGGTATAGATTTCGCCGAACTGCATGCTGACGGGAGCGACACCGAGGCCCTGGAACAGCGAAACGAGCGGCGGGGCGCCCGGCACGCGCAGTTTCAGGCCGGCAAGATCATCGGCCGTGTTGATGGCGCGGGCGCTGTTGGTGATCTGCCGGTAGCCGAGATCCCACATCTTGTTCATCGGCACGAGATTGGTGTTGCCGGCGATCTGATCGCGGACGAAGGAGCCGAGATCGCCATCCATCGCTTCCCAGACCTTGTCGTAGTTCGGGAAGGCGAAGCCCATGCCGTCGATTGCGGTGACCGGCAGTACCGACGCGAGTATCAGGCCGGCGGCGGGAAAGAATTCGACCGCGCCGCTGCGCACCTGGGACAGCAGGTCGTTATCACCGCCGAGCTGGCTGTTCGGGAAAACCTGGATATTCAGGCGGCCACTGGTCTTTTCGAGAATTTCGGCCGACGCCTCGACAAGGCGCTTGCTGAAAGGATGGTCAGCGGGCGTGCTATGGCCGAGTTTATAGC
>JAGWJK010000830.1 GCA_028865845.1 Rhizobiaceae bacterium | reverse complement strand
AAGACCTATGCGCTTCTCGGCAAGACATTGCACAAGCTCGGTTTTTTGCTGGATGCTGCAAGAGCTTACGAGGTCGCCGGCCGGCAGAAACCCTATCGCGAAGACCTGCTTCGCGAAGCGATGATGCTCTATTTCGACAGCGGCTACGAGGACAATGTGCTGGCGATCGGCTCGCTGATCTTCTCGCATGCGCTGAAGGATCCGGACGTTGCCTTCGTGCTTGCGGCGATCCATCTTCGCCGCCAGGAAAAGGCGATCCTCGGCGGCCTGAAGAAGGTCCTGGTGGAGGGGCCGCACCTGAAACACCGGTTGCTGGCCTCGAAACTGTTAACGGACGACCTCTACGATGACGGCAATCGTCTCATCGTTTCGACCCTATTCAAGAAGCATCCCGACAACATCACGTTCCGGACGCTGCACCTGATCTTCTGCCGCGAGTTCTCCGATCTCGCGACCGCCGATATCCATGTCGCGCCGGTACTGGCAGCAACGGCTGCCGGCGATCTCAAGTACATCAAATGGGACAACCCGTTCTTCCATCTGCACTGGTGCGGCGACGAAGCCTTGAACAAGCTCGCCGTGCACGACACGACGCCGCTTGCCGCCGGCCACAGCGCCGCCCGCCGCAAGATCCCGCACAAGTGGGGCGACAAGATCCGCATCGGCTATCTCTCGGCTGACTTCTGGCCCGGCCATGCGACGATGAAGCTCCTGCAGCGCACGTTGGAACTGCATGACCGCAACCGCTTCGAAATTACGCTCTTCGACCATTCGTCGGTCGGGGCGCAAGGCGACGCCGATCTTTCGAAATGGGGCAACATCGTCGATATCCGCAATCTTTCCGACCAGGCCGCCGCGCAGCTGATCCGCGACCACAACATCGATATTCTCGTGGATCTCAAGGGTCATACGAGGGAAACGCGCGTGCGCATCCTGAATTACATGCCGGCGCCGATCCAAGTGGCCTGGCTCGGCTTCCCGGGCACGACCATCAACATCGACCTCGACTACATCATCGGCGACCCCTACGTCCTGCCGGAAGGCTCCAAGCAGCATTTCCACGAAAAATATTGCCGGCTGCCGGAAACCTACCAGCCCAACGACCCGCTCTATCGTCCGAAGCCACGGCCGACCACACGCGCCGCCCACGGACTGCCGGAAGAAGGCTTCATTTTCGCGTCGTTCAACGGCAATCGTAAAATCACCTCGCAGATGCTCGACGTCTGGTGCAACATTCTGAAGCGCACCAAGAACAGCGTGCTCTGGCTGCTCTGCAACGGTCCACGCTCCGAGGCCAACCTGTGGGCCCGACTGGAATTGCGCGGCATCAACCGCAAGCGCGTCGTCTTCACCAACCGTATCCGTTACGAAGACCATATCGACCGCCAGCAGCTCGCAGACCTCGGTCTCGACACCTTCCCCGTCAACGGCCATACGACCACCTCAGAGCAGCTCTGGGGCGGTCTGCCGGTCCTGACGATGAAGGGAACGAACTTCGCGTCCCGCGTCAGCGAGAGCCTGCTGACGGCGATCGGCGTGCCGGAACTCGTCGCGCCCGACGTGCAGGCCTACGAGGATATGGCGGTGGACTTCGCCAACCATCCCGAGCGCGTCGCGAAGATCAAGGAGACGCTGGCGGTCAACCGCTACGTCATGCCGCTTTTCGACGCCGAGCGCTTCACCAGCCACCTGGAAACGGGCTACGAGATGATGATCGCGCGCGCGCGGAAGGGCCTGCTACCGGACCATATCGACGTGCCGGCACTACCGGTTCGCACCGGGCCTTTCCTCATAGAGGAAGAAGCCGCCCCGGCAATCGCCGCCGAGGCCGCGGAGTGACAAGAGCTGCTGCTTTATCGGGGCCAGCCCCCGATAAAGCACGCGTCAAAATGATTAATGGAAAGATCGAACGAGGCTGCCGACCAGCAGATTCCAGCCGTCGATGAGGACGAAGAACAGAATCTTGAAGGGCAGCGAAATCGATGTTGGCGGTAGCATCATCATACCCATCGCCATGACGATGGTCGAAACGATCAGGTCGATGACCAGGAACGGCAGGACGACCAGGAAGCCGATTTCAAAACCGCGGCGAATCTCGGAAATCATGAACGCCGGGATCAGCACGCGATAATCGATCTTGTTGTCGACGACCACGGTCTGCCCACGCTCCTGCGCAAGGTCGACGAAAAGCTTGATATCCTTGTCGCGCGTGTTGTTCGCCATGAAGGTCCGGAAGGGTTCGGCAATGCGCTGCACCGCCTCGGCCTCCGAGATCTGATTGGCCAGCAGCGGCTGCACGCCTTCCGTCCAGGCCTGATCGAAGGTCGGCGACATGACGTAGAAGGTCATGAAAAGCGCCAGGCTGAGCAGGATCATGTTCGACGGCGTGGTGGAAAGGCCCATGCCCGATCGCAGGATCGAAAAGGCGATGATGAACCGTGGAAAGCTCGTCACCATGATGAGGATGCCGGGCGCGATCGACAGGATCGTCAGCAGCCCGAAGGTGCGGATGATCCAGGCCGCAACCGAGCCGTTCACCGGGACATTCAGGAGATCCGTCGGGAACTGCTGTTGCAACTGTTGCGCCGTCGCCAGCTCGGGCGACAGCGCAGCGAACGCTAATATAAGTAAACCAAGTATTAATCGAATCATTCGATCACGAAAGTTCTGAACATAACTTTCGATACGCGCCCTTCCGAGCGCAGGTCAACACGTTCCTGAATGTCGTCCCTAAGATATTGAAAGCCACGCGGGCCTTCGATCTGCTGCAGGGAGACGGTGCGGATATAGGCGAGGATGTCCTGGTGGATGGCGTCCGCCAGCGCAGGATCGGCAGGCCCCTTGAACTGCAGGGCGACCTCGAGCCGGACCCAGTTGTCCGAGGGATAGGCGAGGTTGGTGGTGATCGGGTCGAGCTGGACGATGCCGTTGGCGTTCGGATCGGCAGGACCGCCGGCGGGCTTCTCGCCGCCGGCTGCGGGCGCCGGGGCCGCGGCAGCAGCCGTCTTTGCGGCATCGTCGGCTGCCTTGATCTTCGGCGAGACCTTAGTGCCGAGGAACCAGCCGCCACCGCCGCCCAATATCGTCAGGATCAACAC
>JAGWJK010000019.1 GCA_028865845.1 Rhizobiaceae bacterium | reverse complement strand
TCGGAAGTGTCCACCAGGCCGCGCACGAAGCGGAGATAGCGCGGCAGAAGCTCGGCGTCGTCGGTGATGAAGACGCGCTTGACGTAGAGTTTCATCCGGCCCTTACGATCGGGATCGAACATGTCGAACGGCTGCGATCCCGGCACGAAGGCAAGTGCCGTATATTCGTGCCGGCCCTCGGCGCGGAAATGCACCGTGACTGCCGGTTCGTCATATTGGCCGGAAACGCTGCGGTAGAAGTCGGTATATTCCTCGGTGGTGATATCGTTCTTCGACTTGGTCCACAGCGCCGTGCCGTCCGTCAGTTGCTCAGGCTCGTCGCCGATCTTGGCGACGATCTTGATCGGCACCGGGACATGGCCGGACTGTTCCTTGACGATGCGCTCGACCGTCCAGCGCGATGTGTAGCTCTTGGCGTCTTCCATGAGATGCAGGGTGATGCGCGTTCCGCGCACTGGGGCGTTTTCGATCTCGACAGGCGCGACGCTGTAGCTGCCCTTGCCATCCGACGACCAGATCCAGGCCTCGTCCGTGCCGGCACGACGGGAGACGACGTCGACACGATCCGCAACCATGAAGCAGGAGTAAAATCCGACGCCGAACTGGCCGATCAGCTGCGCGCCATCGCCTGCCTTGTTCGCCTCGATGCGCTCCATGAAAGCGCGGGTGCCGGAGCGGGCGATGGTGCCAAGCGCTTCGATCATCTCGTCGCGGCTCATGCCGATGCCGTTGTCCTCGACGATGAGCTGGGATTTTTCCTCGTCCAGGGACAGGGTGATACGGCTGTCGGGATCGCTGCCGAGCAGGCCCGGCGTGGCGATCGCCTCATAGCGCAGCTTCTCGCAGGCATCCGCGGCGTTCGAGATCAATTCGCGCAGGAACACGTCCTTATCCGAATAGACCGAGTGAACCATCATATGCAGAAGACGGGCGACATCGGCTTCGAAGACGTGGTTTTCAGCGGGCTTTTCCGCGGTGGTCGTGGTCATGTCAGGTGGATCTCCCGAAAAGTAGAAATTGCGTCGATCAGGTGGCAAACAGCGGGAAAAAATTCAAGAGCGCAATCGAAACTTGGGGAATTCCCTGCGCATCATTCTAACGGATTGCAATTGAAACTCTGCTGATATAACAAACATGAGTTTTTTACGAAGGTTTCTTCCATCCCCCGCAAGCGGAGTTGCGGCAGCAGTGGGACGTCGACATGGCATTTCAGCCGCGCATGCAGAACAAGATCGGTGGATTCTCCGTTATCGACGGCGTTCACAGGCGGCAATGGAACGGCATCGTCGCCGATGTCTGGAACGTGAACTGTGCGGCCCATGCCGGCGGCTACTACGTCGCCAGCGACCCTCGCCTGTTCATCCTGCTCGACTCGCGCGGGCCTGGCCGCAGCACCGTCAGGCTCTCGCCGCGTGCCAAAAGCCTGGTGCAGGATCGCGAACGCCAGAAGATTTCCTATATCCCGGCCGGCGTCGAGCTGTGGGCCGATCTCGTCAACATCGATTTCGTGCGTCACCTCGATATCCACTTCAATGCCGAGACGATCAGCCGGCGGCTGATGGAAGAGCTCGATCCCGCCCAACTCGACAATCCGCGCCTATTCTTCTCCGATCCGCGACTGATGGCGATTGCCGAGCTGATCGCGGCCGAATGCGAGAACCCGGAGCCGCTTCACGATCTCTACGGCGATGGCCTTGCCCTGTCTTTATTGATCAGCGTGCTCAACCTGCCGCGCTCGGCACCGCGCAAGCGCGGCAAACTCGCCAGTTGGCAGCTGCGCCGTGCAACCGACTTCATTGAAGAAAATTGCCTTCGCAACATCAGGCTCGAAGAGCTCGCGTCGCTGACCGGCCTGTCGCAATCCCACTTCAGCCACGCCTTCAAGGCATCCACCGGCCTGCCGCCGCATCAATGGCAGACGCAGGCGCGTCTGGAGCGAGCCAAGCAACTGCTTTTGAAAAACAATACGCCGCTGACTAGCGTTGCGGTCGAGACCGGTTTTTCCGACCAGGCCCATTTCACCCGCGTATTTCGAAAGAATGTCGGCGCCACGCCGGCGAGCTGGAAGAAAAGCCAATTGGCCTGAAAGACACACCTGCCGAGCAATTGTTGCAATTACGAAAAATTGCCCAAAAACGTTCTATTTCCCGAATTCGAAACAAGCCGACCCTTTAAATATGAGTTAACAACTCATCTTATCGCGACCGATTAAACCCTCTGCGGGACTGAAAATCGGCCGTCACGAGCTGGGGTCAACGACTGACATGAATACACACAAGAAGAATATCCATTTCCGTACTTTGTTGGGGGCGAGCGTTGCCGTTGCGGCAATCGCACTGGCCTCATCCGTCATGGCGCAGGAACAGCCGACCGAGCTGAAGCCGGTGGTGATCCAGGGTGCCCAGGCCGGGCAGGCCGGACAAGGCGACACGACCCGGGAGGCCAATGGCACCGCGCCGGTCAACGGCTATGTCGCGAAGAAGACGACGGCGGGCTCGAAGGCCGACATTCCGATCAAGGACCTGCCGCAATCGGTATCCGTCATTGGCCAGCAGGAAATGAGCGACCGTGGCATCACCAACAAGGTCGACGAAGTGCTGCGCTATACGCCGGGCGTCACCACGCAGCCCTTCGGCAATGACGGCGACACCGACTGGTTCTACATCAGAGGCTTCAATGCCACGCAGACCGGCGTCTTCCTCGACAACCTGACCCTTTACAGCTACGGCTTCGGCGGCTTCCAGATCGACCCCTTCGCGCTCGAGCGCGTGGAAGTTCTGAAAGGGCCGTCTTCCGTGACCTATGGCGGCTCCAATCCGGGCGGCCTCGTCAACATGGTGCGCAAGCAGCCGACAGACGAGCCCTCCTACTACACCGAAATCGGCATCAATACGTTCGGCAATGCCTTTGCCGGCTTTGACTTTTCCGACAAGCTCAGCGCCGACGGCGTCTACAGCTATCGCCTGACCGGCAAGGTCGCAGGTGGCGACAACTACAGCGATTTCACCCATGATCTGCGCGGCTTCATCATGCCGCAGCTGACGATCGCCCGCGACGACACCACCAAGCTGACGGTTTACGGCTATCTGAGCGGTCTCGACGAGGTTCACACCGGCAACGGCTTCTTCCCTTACGTCGGCACGGTCGTCAACGCGCCGTTCGGCAAGATCGACCGCAAGGCCTTCTACGGCGAGCCTGATATCGACAACGAGAAATACGCCCAGCAGATGCTCGGCTACTCCTTCGAGGACCAGCTGGAAAACGGCTGGAAATTCACCTCGGACTCCCGCTACGGCCATCTCTACAAGCGTGAGGAAGGCCCCTATCTCAACGGCTACGAGAACGGAAATCCGCTTGATCCGTCCTATGACGATCCGGACTTCCTGCTCGACCGCATCGGCTTTACCGAGCACTCGAAGGTCGACACCTTCTCGACCGACAATCGCCTGCAGAACGAATTCGATACCGGCCCGATCAGCCACAACTTCATGGTCGGCTCCGATTACTCGATCTACAGGCTCGACAACGTCCAGGCATGCTGCGGCTCGAACCCGATCAGCGCCACCAATCCGGTTTACGGAACGCCGCAAGGCGCCAACTTCGTCTATCTCGATCAGGTCCTGACCCAGCAGCAGCTCGGCGTCTATACCCAGGATCAGATGCGTTTCGGCGGTGGCTGGCTCGTCACCCTCAACGGCCGCTACGACTTCGTCGACATCAATTCCGACGCCAAGGTCGGTACGACCTACAGCACCAACGACAAAGCGGCGAGCGGCCGCGCGGGTCTTGCCTACGAGTTCTCCAACGGCATTACCCCCTATATCAGCGCCGGTACCTTCTTCAATCCGATCGTCGGCACCAGCGTCACCGGTGGCGGTCTCGTTCCCGAGCAAGGCGAGCAATATGAAGCCGGCGTCAAGTACGAGCCTGATTTCATCGACGGCCTGTTCACCGCCTCCGTCTTCCAGATCAACCGCAAGAATATGGCCCTGACCGACCCGGTCACCTTCCTGCAGCGCCAGATCGGCGAAGTGCGTTCGCGTGGCGTCGAACTTGAAGGCAAGGTCAATCTCAACCAGAACTGGAAGCTGCTCGGCTCCTATTCCTACACCGATCTCGACATCACCAAGGATCTCGACCCGACGGTTATCGGCAATTCGCCCTACCTGGTTCCGAACTCCACGGCGTCGCTGTGGCTCGACTACAAGGTGGTCGACGGCCCGCTCGAAGGCCTCAGCATCGGCGGTGGCGTGCGTTATCAGGGCAAGTCCTGGGCCGACGAGGCCAACACCTTGCGCGTTCCTTCCGCTACCCTGTTCGACGCGGCGATCCGCTACGAGAAGAAGGGCTGGGGTGCCTCCGTCAACGTCGCCAACATTTTCGACAAGGAATATGTCGCGGGTTGCGGTGGCGTGAACGTCTGCGGCTACGGCGATGCCCGCACCATCACCTTCAAGCTCAGCAAGAAATGGTAAGTTGAGAAAAAAAGTATCCTTTTATTCGACAATGTGACAAAGGAACGGGAGAGGCGGATTAACCTCTCCCGAACCCGTTGAAAGCAGTCCAGAAGGCAATTGACCGTGTCCACGCATCTCATCGAACTTTCGGACATCCAATATTCCGTCGGCTCGAAGCGCATTCTTTGCGGCATCGACCTGACGCTCGCAGCGGGACGGATCTACGGCCTTGTCGGGCCGAACGGTTCCGGCAAGTCGACACTGTTGAAGATCATCGCGCGGCAGATAGAGCCGGCCTCCGGCGTCGTCCGCTTTGAAGACAAACCGCTTTCGCAATGGGCCAACCGGGCCTTCGCACGCAACGTCGCCTACATGCCGCAATTCACGCCGCCCACCGATGGCATGACCGTTCGCGAGTTGGTGGCGCTTGGCCGCTTCCCCTGGCACGGTACCCTCGGCCGCTTCACCAACGACGATCGTGCCCTCGTCGAAGAGGCGATCGCGCGTACGGATCTGGAGAATTTCGCTGACCGCAACGTCGCCAGCATGTCGGGCGGCGAACGTCAGCGCGCCTGGATCGCTATGATGTTGGCGCAGAACGCCAGCTGCCTTCTGCTCGACGAGCCGACATCAGCGCTCGATCTTTCGCACCAGGCATCCGTCCTGTCGCTGGTGCAGTCGCTGAGCCACGAGCGCGGCCTGACGGTCGTCGTCGTGCTGCACGACGTCAACCTCGCCTCACGCTATTGCGACCACATCATCGCACTGAACCAGGGCACTATCACCGCCGAGGGCGAGCCGGAAGAGATCATGACCGCGGATCGTCTGCTGCAGATTTTCGGCGTCGGCATGGGCGTCTTCTCCCATCCCGTCCGCAACGAACCGGTCAGCTATCTCCTATGATCCCGGCAATGCGAAGCGCCCTCTCCCGCAGGCATTTTCTGACGCTGACGGCGGCGGCAGCGCTTGGCGGCATGGGCGTGGCGGAAGCCGCGGAAGGCCCACGCGTCGCGACGCTCGACTGGGCGCTCCTCGAGACCCTGCTTGCAATCGGCGCCAATGTCGTCGCAGCACCCGAGCTCCTGCAATTTCGCGAGGTGGCGATCACGCCGCAGGTCCCGGCCACCGTTGCCGACGTCGGCCTGCGCGGTACGCCCAATTTCGAGGTCTTGCGGGACGCGAAACCCGACGTGATCTTCAATTCCAACTTCTACGCGTGGGCCGATGATCGCATGCGCCTGATCGCGCCGGTGGAAAGCCGCGCGGTCTACAAACCCGGCGAGAGCCCTTACCAGCTTTCCGAGCAGATGACGCTGGCGATCGGCGAGCGCCTGGCGCTTGCCTCGGCTCGCGACTTGGTGGACGGGCTGCGCGAAAAGCTAGATGTCTATCGGCAGCAATTCGCCAAGGGCGACCACCGCCCAATCCTCCCGATCAATCTCGGCGATTCCAGGCATTTCCGGGTCTTTGGCTCCGACAGCATGTTCGGAGAGGTCCTGGCGAGAACCGGCCTCGTCAACGCGTGGCCCGATGTTACCAGCTATTCGGCGACGGCGCCGGTCGGGATCGAACGCTTGGCGAGCATGCCGGATGCCTGGATCGTGCTCATTCCGCCGCATCCGGCCGATGCCTATGCGCAATTGCAGGCAAGCGCATTCTGGAATGCGCTGCCACCGGTGCGTGACGGGCGCGTGTTGTTGCTTGGCTCGATCAATCCTTATGGCGCGCTGCCGGCCGCCATGCGTTTCGCCAATCTCCTGGCGGGAGGGCTCACGCATGCATGGAACGGTTAGCCGCAGCGCCGGGCTCGACAGGAAGCCGAGGCCACTAACTTTCGCCGGCGGATTGCTGGCGCTGCTTTGTGTACTCGCTTTTGCCGCCGTCATCGCATTTCGGCCGAAACTTCCGGGCAATACCCAGGACGCGGCGCATCTCGACCATATCCTGCTTTGGGACGGCACGTTGCCGCGCGGCGTCATAGCGCTGATTGCCGGAGCGGCTCTCGGCCTTTCGGGTGCGTTGCTGCAACGCGTCCTGCGCAATCCGATTGCCGATGCCTCGACACTCGGCATCGCTGCCGGCGCCGAACTGGCGATGACGATCGCAATCGGCTTTTTCCCAGCGCTTCTCGGCCTGCCGCGCGAATTGGTCGCCTTTGCCGGCGGGCTGATCGCCGTGGCGCTGGTGGTGGCTTTGAGCTGGCGGCGCGGCCTCGATCCCGGTACTGTGGCGCTCTCCGGCATGATGGTGACGCTGGTCGCCTCCGCCCTTAGCGTCGCGGTCGTCCTTGCCCGCGGCGAATATGCCATGTCGATCTACATCTGGGGTGCCGGCGCGCTGAACCAGCAGAACTGGGACGCGGTCATCGCGCTTGCGCCCCGATTGGTGATCGGTTTTGCCGTTTCAGCGCTTCTCCTTCGGCCCTTGAGCGTCATGGAGCTTGACGATGGCGGCGCCAAAAGCCTCGGCCTTTCGTTGCATGCCACCCGTTTTGCGATCCTCGCACTCGCAGTATGGCTTTCGGCGTCGGTGACGGCCGAAGTCGGCATCATCGGCTTCCTCGGTTTTGCCGCGCCGACCATTGCGCGGCTGGCGGGCGCACGCCGCACCGGCCAATTGCTTGTCGCCGCCCCTTTCGCCGGCGCCGGCCTGCTCTTTCTCACCGACTGCATCGTCCAGCTATTGTCGAGCGGATTTGCCGATCTCGCCCCGACGGGTGCTGCAACCGCCCTCTTCGGCGGTCCGCTGCTGTTGTTTCTGCTGCCGCGGCTGCATTCCGCCAATGCGGTGCGCAGCCAGGGAATGGCCTCGCCGCTCCGAACTCTTGAGGCACCAGGCCGGGCACTTCTGCTTTTGACGAGTGCAGCTCTGATCCTTTTGATTTTCACGCTGGTCGTCGGCCGCAGTTCCGAGGGCTGGCAGATGGCGACCGGCACGCTTTTCAACGATCTCCTGCCGTTTCGCCTGCCGCGCACCGTCGTTGCCGCTGCTGCCGGCAGCATGCTCGCGGCAGCCGGCTTCATCATGCAGCGGTTGACCGGCAATTCGCTCGCAAGTCCCGAAGTTCTCGGCGTCAGTGCCGGCAGCGGCGCGGGATTGACCGCGGCCCTCTTCCTGTTCGCCTTTCCCTCGCCGCCGATCATGCTGACCGCCATGGCGCTTGGGGCATTGGTGAGTTTCCTCATCATGCTCGCGATCACCGCCCGCAGCGGCTTCGGTCCGGAGCGGCTGTTGCTTGCCGGCGTTGCCATGGGCGCCTTGTCGATGGCGATCGTCACCGTCGTACTCGCACGCGGCGACATGCGCGGCTACCTGCTTCTCACCTGGATTTCCGGCTCGACAGACCGGGCCGGACCATTCGAAGCCTGGACGGCGATCCTTTCTGCCATCGTGCTGATCGCGCCGCTGCCATTTCTCGCCCGTTGGCTCGCCATCCTGCCACTTGGCGGTGAGGCTGGGCGGGGTATCGGGCTCTCGGTCAAAGGAACTCGCTTTGTCCTTGCCATTCTCGCGGCGCTGCTGACGGCGATCCCCTCCTTTCTGGTGGGACCGCTCAGCCTCACGGGCTTGATCGCGCCGCATCTCGCCCGCCTGCTCGGCTTTCAGCGGGTGCAGCATCAGCTTGCGGCGACACTGCTGCTCGGCGGCCTCGTTCTCCTCGTTGCCGATTGGCTGTCGCGCGTCGTGATCTATCCCTATCAGATGCCGGTCGGCCTTTTCGCCGCACTGATCGGCGGCCCCTATCTCATCTGGCTTTTGACCCGCAAGGAGGCCTGACATGACCATAGCAACATTCGCTGCATCCGGCATCGCCATCCAGGACAATGCAGCGCGTATCCTGGACCAGCTCTGCGATCATCTCGGCGAACATGTTGCCGTGACCAAAACCGCCGGACGCGCGAACCTCAAGACCGTCATCGGCGATGTCGATATCGCGTTATCGCCGAGGCGCATGGACATCGATATCCGCTGCCCTTCGAGTGCGGCCCTCTTCACCATCCGCAGCATGGTGGCCGAACATCTCTTCCTCTTTTCCGGCGAGGAGCCGCTTGATCTTTCCTGGGCGGACGGTTCGCAATCCGGCAAGGTGCCGAATTTTCGGGAGGTCACCGTGGTCCGCGCGCACAACATCACACCGCATATGCGCCGGGTCACAGTCGCCACCGAGGATGCCGCGCATTTCAGCCATGGCGGGCTGCATGTCCGACTGCTTATCCCGCCGAAGGGCCGCACGCCAGTCTGGCCGCAAACCGCCGCGGACGGCCGCATCCAGTGGCCGAAGGGCGACGACGAACTCGTCATCCGTGCCTACACCATCCGCAACATCGACCTTGGCCGCGGCGAGATGGATATCGATTTCGTGGTCCATGACGGCGACGAGGTTCCAGGCGCGTCGTGGGCATTGAACGCGCAGCCCGGCGATCGCGCCGGTCTGATGGGGCCTGGCGGCGGCGATGTGCCTGCCGCAAAGAACATGGTTCTCGCCGGCGACGAAACCGCCCTTCCGGCAATCGCCCGCATCGCTGCGGCGATGCCTGCGGACGCAACGCTCCGCATCTTCCTGGAGGTTGACGGCAAGGACGAGGAGCAGCCGCTTCCGTCCCGCGCGGCGCAGGAGATCACCTGGCTCCATCGTAACGGCCAGCCTGCCGGCAGCACCGGCATCCTGGAGAAGACATTACGCGACGTCGTGACCAAAGGCGATCGATCCGCTTATGTCTGGGCGGCCTGCGAACAGTCGGAAGCCAGGGCCATCCGCAATTTCATGAAGACGGAAAGCGGATACGACCGCGACCATTTCAGCATTGCCGCCTATTGGCAACGCTGAACAAATAGAATCTCGACCGAACGCTATCTGCCTGCTGCGGCACTTGACGTTCCCTCCCCAGATCACGAAAAAGTGGTTGGCGGCTGCCCCCGCCAACTGCTTTTTTGCCGCAACCAGACGTTTCTCATGGGGACCAAACCCCGACATCCCTCGGATCTCCCGGACAGGCGGCAACGCGATGCAGTTTCTGTGTCACCGCCGCCTTGGCGATGATCACTGGAGACTTGAATGCCCTCCCTGCCGCAAGCAAACGAAGCGGTCGACGCCGAAAAGCAGCCGCACGCCCCCGACTCATCGCAATCGAACTCGACGCACGAAGACGGATTGCCGACGCCGCGCCGCTATTTCGCCGCCGCCGCGGTTCTGGCCGCGATCGTGCTCGCGGTGCTCGACGGCGCGATCGCCAATGTCGCGCTGCCGACGATTGCCCACACGCTCGATGTCAGCCCCGCCGCCTCGATCTGGGTAGTCACCGGCTATCAGATGGCGCTGGTCATGAGCCTTCTGCCTGCGGCCGCCGCCGGCGAAAGCTTCGGCTATCGGCGCGTGTTTACGACGGGCGTCGTCGTCTTCACTCTTGCATCAGCCTTCTGCATGCTCTCTCCAAGCCTGCCCTGGCTTATCGTTGCGCGGTTCCTTCAGGGGTTGGGTGGCGCCGCCATCATGTCGCAGATCGCGGCGCTTCTGCGTTTCAGCTACCCGCAAAGGCTGCTGGGCACGGCAATCGGATGGAATGCGCTCGTCGTGGCGTTGTCTTCAGCTGCCGGACCGACGATCGGTGCCGGCATTTTGTCGGTCGCGAGTTGGCCGTGGCTTTTCGGCGTCAACATTCCGGTTGGTATCGTCGTTCTGCTCGCCGCACGATCATTACCGCAGACACCCGGGTCGGCCCGCAAGCTCGATATTGTGAGCGTGGCGCTCAATGCCGGATTTTTTGCGCCGCTGGTCGTCGGTGTCGATCTTTTGACCACGAAGCCGCTTGCCGGGATCGGCCTCTTCGCCTTGGCGGTGCTGAGCCTGATTGCGCTGGTGCGCCGCGAGATGCCGCGCAAGGCGCCGCTCATCCCGCTTGACCTGCTCCGCCAGGGACCGTTCCGGATCTCGGTGATTGCGTCCATGTGCTGTTTTGCGGCGCAGATGGTGAGCTACGTCGCCCTGCCCTTCTATCTGCAGCATGGGCTCGGGCAAAACGCCTTCATGACCGGGCTCTATATGACGCCCTGGCCGCTGGCGGTTGCTTTCGCAGCGCCAATGTCGGGGCGGCTTGCCAACAAGATATCGACCGCCTGGCTCTGCGCGGCGGGCGGCATTTGCCTGGCGATCGGCTTGGCGCTGTCTGCGGTATGGCCGCTGCAGCAAAGCGTGCTTCCGCTGGTTTTCCTGACGATCATATGCGGGTTGGGATTCGGTTTCTTCCAGACGCCCAACAACCGCAACATGCTGCTTTCAGCCCCGCGCGAACGCAGTGGTGCTGCCGGCGGCATGCAGGCGACCGCGCGTCTGGTCGGCCAGACGATGGGCGCGGTCATCATGGCCTTGCTGTTCACGCTCGCGCCATCGGACATTGCACCCCGGATCGGCATCGGCGTCGGCGCGTTCCTCGGCCTTGCGGGCGGCTTGGTCAGCACGCTCCGCATCGGCCGGTAATGGCGTCAGGTTTTCCGATTGCGAGCGCCGCGCCTCAGGATCGCGGTGCGATCCCGCCCGTTGCAAACAGGTCCTTGAACTGCCGCGGCTGCGACCGAAGATACTGGCTGGGTGCACGCACCTGAGCGCCCAGCTCAGCGGCGGCATGCCACGGCCAGCGGGGATCGTAGAGAATGGCGCGGGCAAGCGCGATCATGTCGGCATCCCCCGTCGAAACGATCGACTCGGCCTGCTCGAAGCCGGTGATCAGCCCGACCGCGATGACCGGAATGCGCACAGCCGATTTGACGGCGCGGGCAAGCGGCACCTGATAGCTCGGACCGATCGGAATCTGCTGGGAGGGATGCAGGCCGCCGCTTGAGACGTGGATGGCATCGCAGCCATGCTCCTCCAGCTTTTTCGCAAAGGCGACCGTCTGTTCGATCGCCAGGCCACCCTCGACCCAGTCCGTCGCCGAAACGCGCATGCTTACCGGCCGATCCGCAGGGAATGCCGCGCGCACCGCGTCGAAGACCTCCAGCGGGAAACGCATGCGGTTTTCGATGGAGCCGCCATATTCGTCATCGCGCTTGTTGGAAATCGGCGAAAGGAACTGATGCAGCAGATAGCCGTGAGCGCCATGAATTTGGATCAGATCCAGCCCCAGGCGGCCCGCACGAATGGCAGCGGCGGCAAAGGCATCCCGAACCCGGCGAAGCCCGTCTCGATCCAGCGCCGTCGGGGCGACGTTGCCATTCGCAAAGGGGATCGCCGACGGCGCCTCGGTCTGCCAGCCATGCGGATCGGAAGGTGGGATCTGCGCGCCGCCAGCCCATGGAACTTCAGTCGAGGCCTTGCGGCCGGCATGGGCGAGCTGGACGCCGATCGGCATGTCCGACCACCGCCGGATACCCTCCAAAGTTCGGCGCATGGCGGCTTCCGTCTCGTCATTGTAAAGCCCGACATCGGCCCAGGTGATCCGGCCTTCGGGGAGAACCGACGTCGCCTCGATCGTCAGCAATGCCGCGCCGGAAAGAGCGAGCTGGCCAAGATGGATCAGATGCCAGTCGCTCATGCAGCCGTTCTCAGCCGAATACTGACACATGGGGGCGATCACGATCCGGTTCTGCAGATCGAGATTGCGCACGCGGAATGGTGTGAAGAGGGCTGGTTGGGCCATGATCATGTCTCCTTGCGCGGCACAGCGCAGCCGCGTCCGCCAATGTATTGATTGCCGATGGTGGCTCTTTTCATGACGCCAATCTTCGGGTCAGGCAAGCCCGCCGCCACTTGGAATGCCGCACTATTGCAAGCACTTCAAAGTGATCGTAGTGCGCCCACGGCCGATCGGTCGTTCAAAGGCTTAGCGGAACTGCGGCAAAACATCCGCGGCGAGTTCCTGCATAACCTCCTGCGTCGGCCGAGCGCCCCCAGTCAGGTTGAACATGACATGCTGCGCCCCCATGTCGCGCAGCGCCAGAAGCTCGGCGATCAAGCCATCTCGACCGACCTGCAGGCCGAAGTCCAGCTGTTGCGGAGGCGCATTCCGATCGTCTTCGAACTGCAGTCGGAAGGCGGTGGCAAAGGCGGGCGATCTTTCGGGATCGACTTTCTTAACCGCCGCGCTCCACATGGCATAACGGTCTCTCTGTCTCGCCAGCGGCCGGTAATAGGTCGCCCAGGCGGTGGCGTTGCGGGCGACCCAACCGATCGTCTGGCCGGCGGAGCCAACCGACAGCATCGGAATACCGCCGTGCATCGGCCTTGGGAGCAGTTTCGCGTTGCGATCGGCGATGATGCCCGAGGGGTCGATGAGCCCGTCTCCGCCGAGCAAAGCCGAGATACGGTCCCAGTTCTCTCGAAATAGCGCCGGCGCGCCGGATAGTTCCTGCCCGAACGGCAGAAACTCACCCGGCCGGTCGCCCGAGCCGAGACCAAGCAAAAAGCGGCCTCCCGACAGGTGGTCGACCGAAACGGCGCCCTTAGTCGTGTGCAGGAAATGCCTGAGCGGAGAGACGATGGCGCCGGAGATCAGGGAAATCCGTTCCGTCACCGCGGCAAGAGCGCCGAGATGCACCCAGGGGTCCATGTGTTCGATGGGATCGGGATAGTCGGGGCTGTTCAGCGGCACATCGCGAACCCAAAGGGCATTGAAGCCAAGACGATCGGCGAGGCGCGCAAGCTCCAGTTGCGTCCGCGGGTCCGGTTTCGTCTCACTTCCGTACGTCAGCGGCAGCACGAAACCGAAGGTGAGTTCACCCGGCCTGAAAACCGAAGCAAAAGCCGGATGTTGAGTGGAAATCATTTCATGCTTCCTTGCCGGACTGAGGTTGACCCAGCGTAGCGTTCGCCGCCTTCAGATCAACTCCAGCCCGATATGCGCATTCTCACCTCGCGACTACGCAATCGTCCTACTTCACGATCGTGCGGCAGGCACCAGTGTCCTGGTCTCAATTCGGCCGGCAACGGAGAAGACGAGCAGATCCGTGCCGCGACCGATCCGGTCGCCGTCCATCAGCCTGACGATATCGTCAACGCCGCCGACCGGCTTGCCATCGATCGCCAGAATATAATCCCCATCCCGCAGACCGCCGCGCTCAGCCGGCCCATCCGGCTCCACGCGCCTGATGCGCACCGACGTCTTCTGCGTGGTACCCGCTTCGAGCGCGATACGCCGGGGAAGCTCGATCGTATCGCCGGCAATGCCGATATAGGCCCGCCGGACCTGACCGTAGCGCAGGATCTCCGAAACCACAAAGTTCGCAGTATTGGACGCCACCGCGAAAGCGATGCTCTGCGCGCCCTGAATGACGGCCGTATTGACGCCGATGACCTCGCCGTTCGACGAAACCAGCGGGCCGCCGGAATTGCCGGGATTGAGCGCGGCATCGGTCTGGATGACGTCGTCCATCAGGCGGCCGCTTGCCGAGCGCATCGAACGGCCAAGCGCCGACACGATGCCGGCCGTCACCGTCCACTCGAAACCGAGCGGATTGCCGATGGCGATCGCGATATGGCCTTTGCGAAGCCGCTTGGAATCGCCGAGTTTCGCCCAGGTGCCGACGCTCGAATTCGCCCGGATAAGTGCTATGTCGGTGTCGACGTCGCGCCCGAGCACCCGCCCCTCAGTGACGAACCCGTCCGGCGTGGTGATGCGCACGACCTTGGCATCATCGACGACATGATTGTTGGTGACGATCAGTCCGTCGGGCGAGATGGCGAAGCCGGAGCCATGTCCGGCGCGACCCCCGACCCGCTCGATCCTGCTGACGGCTGGACCGACGATATCAACCGCGCCCGCGATCGATCGGGAATAAGCATCCATCAGTGCACCTTCGTCGGCGGGCACTATCTCCTTGTCTATGTATCCCATTGCTTGATCCTCAAGCAGCGGCGCCTATCGCCGCTGCCGCCGGCCGACCGATCGAAATGCATCGGTCAGCCACGGCGCTGTAATTAAGGATTAGATGGAAAGGCGCGGCCTCGCGTTCAAGACGCCGCAATCTCGCCACACTGCGGATCTCCCCGCCGCCACCCGAAATGCGGTTGGAAGCTAGCAGGTGTCACAAGGCTACCTCGAGGCATACGGCGTCGCCGCCACCTTGCGAACGTTGGCAAAGCAGGTCACCGGCGCGCCGCCGCCGTGGATTTCGGCATAGCGTTCGGGCGACTGCGGTTTGATGAACAAGGCAACGATGATGGGGTGGCTGCGGTGCAATTCGGCCTCGATGCCAGAGATCGCTTCTTCCAACTCCCGTGTGTCGAGGCTTTCATGGAAGGCGACGCTCAG
>JAGWJK010000018.1 GCA_028865845.1 Rhizobiaceae bacterium | reverse complement strand
GGCATCATGGATGCCGCGATGATCGCCGAGTCCGCCGGCAAGATCAAATATGCCGACAAGGGCAACATGACGAAGGCCGAGATCGACCAGACGATCGACTTCCTGATCAAGACCAAGGGCGACGGCCAGTTCCGCGCTTTCTGGAAGTCGTTCGACGAAAGCGTCAACCTGATGGCTTCGGGCGAAGTCGTGATCCAGTCGATGTGGTCGCCGGCCGTCGCTGCCGTCCGCTCGAAGGGTATCGCTTGCACCTTCCAGCCGCTCAAGGAAGGCTATCGCGCATGGGGCGGCGGTCTCGGTCTCGCCTCGCACCTCAAGGGCGCGCAGCTCGACGCGGCCTATGAATACATCAACTGGTATCTCTCCGGCTGGGTCGGCGCCTACCTCAACCGTCAGGGCTACTACTCGGCATGCCTCGACACGGCAAAGGGCTTCATGACCGCCGACGAGTGGGGCTACTGGATGGAAGGCAAGCCCGCCCAGGGCGATATCCTGTCGCCGGAAGGCAAGGTGATGGAGAAGGCTGGCGCCGTGCGTGACGGCGGCTCCTTCGAGGCCCGCATGGGGCACGTCGCTTGCTGGAACTCGGTCATGGACGAAGACCGCTACATGGTCCGCCGCTGGAACGAATTCATCGCTGCCTAAGCCCAGCTTCCCGACTTTTTCCTCTCCCCGACAACGGGGGGAGGATCCCACCAACGGAGAGACCGGAACATGGCGACGATCGCTTCATCTGAGACAGATCAGGCAACCCAAAAGGCGAGTGGCGGCCGCGGCTTCGTCATGCCGCGTGGCATCATCTCCTATCTGCAGGCAGCGCCGCTTTTCCTGATCCTCGGTTTCTTCTTCCTGCTGCCGATCGCTATGATCGCCGTCGTCAGCTTCTGGGATTATGATTTTGCCGGCATCTATCCTGCCTTCCTGACCATGAACTACACCGATACGCTCGGTTCGTGGGTGACGTGGAAGACCTATCTCAACACATTGAAATTCACCGTCATCGTCTGGGCGCTGACGCTCGTCATCGGTTTTTGGGTCGCCAATTTTCTCGCCTTCCATGTTCGCCGCGCGGCAACGCAGATGATCCTCTTCCTGGTCTGCACCGTGCCATTCATGACGTCCAACATCATCCGCATGATCTCGTGGATCCCGGTGCTCGGCCGCAACGGCCTCGTCAATTCGGCCTTGGTGAAACTCGGCATCGTGCCGCAGCCGCTGGAATGGCTGCTCTATTCCGATTTCGCCGTCGTGCTCGCCATGGTGCATCTCTATACGCTGTTCATGGTGACGCCGATTTTCAATACGCTGATGCGCATCGATCGATCGCTGTTCGAAGCGGCGCGGGATGCGGGCGCCAGTGGCTGGAAGATCCTGTGGAATGTCGTCATCCCGCTTGCCAAACCCGGAATCGCGATCGGCACGATCTTCGTCGTGACGCTGGTCATGGCCGATTTCTCGACTGTTCAGGTCATGTCGGGCGGCCAGAGCGCATCCGTGGCGTTGATGATGAAGAACCAGATGTCGCTGCTGCAATATCCGGCCGCCGCGGCCAACGCGGTGGTGCTGCTCGTCGTCGTGCTGCTGATGGTCGCCGCCATCCTGCGCGTCGTCGATATTCGCAAGGAGCTCTAAGATGAACCACGAAAAACGAGGCCTGCAATTCTACCTTCTTGCTGCTTTTTTCACGATTTTCGTGTTGTTCCTTTATGGACCTCTGTCGGCCATCGTCATTCTGTCTTTCCAAGGGCCGGATGGTGGCTTGACCTTCCCGCTGAACGGCGTGTCGCTGCACTGGTTCGCCAATCTTTTCGAGAAGCAGGCAGTTGGTGATTTCGGCGCATCGTTCCAGAGATCCTTCGTGCTCGGCCTGATGGTAATGGTCGTAACCGTCGTCGTGTCTCTGCTCGCCGGTCTCGCCTTCCGTCGCCGCTTCCGGGGCGCTTCGTTCCTGTTCTACATGACTGTGGCGAGCCTCGTCGTTCCCTCGATCATCATTTCGCTCGGCATCGGCGTCGTCTTCCAGCAGGGCGGCGTCAGCCCGGCTTGGTATTCGTCAGCCTTCGGCGCGCACCTGACCTGGACGCTGCCGTTTGGCGTGCTGATCATGTTCGCCGTCTTCAACCGCTTTTCGCCGGCCTACGAGGAAGCGGCGCGCGATCTCGGCGCGACCTCGTGGCAGACCTTCCGGCATGTCGTGTTGCCGATGATCGCGCCGAGCCTGATTGGCGTTGGCCTCTTCGGCTTCACGCTCTCCTACGATGAATTCGCCCGCACGCTCATGACGTCGGGCACCTACAACACGCTGCCGCTCGAAATCTACGGCATGACCACAAACGTCACCACGCCGGTGCTCTATGCGCTCGGCGCGATGACGACGCTCTTCTCCTTCACCATCATCCTGGTCGCCCTGGGCGTGGTGACAATGCTGCGCCGTCGTCAGGCAAGGATCAGTTGATATTATGCGTCTTCTACTCGTCAATCCGAACACCACGGCCTCGATGACGGAAAAGGCCGCGGTCGCGGCCCGCGCCGCCGCCGCATCCGGTACTGAGATTATCGCCGCGACCTCACGCATGGGGCCTGTCTCGATCGAGGGACACTACGATGGAGCCATTGCAATTCCCGGCCTGTTAGCGGAGCTCCGCGACCGGCAGGCAGCCCATTACGATGCCGCCATCATCGCTTGTTTCGACGATACCGGTCTTGATGCGGCGCGTGCATTTTCCGATGCTCCGGTGCTGGGGCTCTGTGAATCCGCCGTGGCGACCGCCGGTTTTCTGGCGCAGCGTTTCACCGTCGTCACCACACTCGAACGGTCGCGGGTCCTGATCGACAATCTCGTCCGCCGCTACGGCATGGGAGACCGCGCCAAGGTGCGGGCCGCCGATATTCCGGTACTGGAACTGGAAGATCCGGCATCCGGCGCTATCGGTAGGCTCCAGGCCGAAATCGAGAAAGCACTGGCGGAAGATGGCGCCGAGGCGATCGTGCTTGGCTGCGCCGGCATGACCGATCTTGCCCGCGAGTTGCAAGAAATCTATCGCGTTCCTGTCGTCGACGGCGTCGCGGCCGCCGTCAAGCAGGCGGAAGGGCTGGTGTCGCTGGGACTTTCTACCAGCAAGCGCGGCTCCTACGCTTCGCCCTTACCGAAGACGTTTACCGGCGCGATGAGCGAATTCGCGCCTGCGCGGACGGCCGGCTGAAACAGGCATTTGGTCGGTCACAACAGCGGTGATAGTTGCTCGGGATATGAGGCACTTCGGCAACAGTCTGCCATAAATGCTCTCCGCGAGGCCGTTCCCTTTACGCGCAGGTGTCAGCGAATTTTTCCGGACAAACCGGCCATTCCTCCAGAAAAGATGATTTTTTGACACTGGTTTGCGCCGTTTCAGCGTAGAATGCACCGCACGCGCTAGAAGCATCGTCAATCATTGGAGTTGCCAACGGATTTGAAAGGAGATTACTCAGTTTCAATCCTCGGTGACCACCTCCGCAGGGCTCCTCGCGCATTGATCGGAGCGCCGTATTTCCTGTGGCTGATGCGGAGACGTAGAGCATGACCACTTCCCCCGGACAGATGCCGGCCTGGAAGCTCCTTGGCGAAGCCGTCCGGCTCCTGCGGCCCTTCTGGATCGTCGCGGCTCTGGGCACGACTATCGGCATTCTGAGCGGTATCGCAACGGCGTTGCTGCTGCAGATCATCAATCGCGGGCTGCATGATCCGGATGGTTCCAGCTGGGGCCTGTTGGCGAGCTTTGCCGGATTATGCGTGCTGAGCGTCGGTGGCACCGCGATTGCCGGCACGATCAACAGTATCGTCGGCCAGAAGCTGATCGCCGCGTTGCGCAAGGATATCTCGGGCCGAATTCTACGGACGCCGATCGCAGCGCTCGAAGCACATCGTTCGCATCGGCTGATGGCGGTAATGACCAATGATGTCGATACGGTCTCGTCCTTCACCTTCAATTTCTCCGGCTATGCCATCGCGCTCGCCGTCACGCTCGGCAGCTTCATCTCACTCCTGACGCTATCGCCGGTGGTATTCATTATCGCGCTGGTGTCGCTCGCGCTCGGCATCGTCATCAATGTCATCGCAAAGCGTGGCTGGATCCGCGATTACCGCGCAGTGGGCATCGCCCAAGACGAATTGCACAAGCAGTATCGGGCGATAACGGATGGAGCCAAGGAGTTGAAGATCAACCGGCCGCGGCGAAAGCGCGTGCATGGGGTTCTTCTTTCGGGCACCGCTGATCGGATCGTCGACCTGAAAAGCCGGGCGATGCGGCTTTACTGGATGGCCGATGCTGCCGGATCGGCGGTGTTCTTCATCGCCATCGGAGGGTTGCTCGCCGGCGAGCACCGGCTCGGCATCGATGCCAGCACCATCAGCGGCGCTGTGATCGTGCTGCTGTACGTGAAGGGGCCTGTTGCGCAGCTTGCCTCAGCACTGCCTGCGTTCGACCAGGCGCGCATCGCTTTCGAGCGCATCGCGGAAATTTCTGCCGAACTCGATCAGGCCGAGCCGAATATCGCCATCGCACCGATCGATGAGCCGGCGGCCGTACAGACCATTCAGTCGATCGCACTTGAAGGTGTCACCTATGCCTTCCCGACCCGCGACGGCGTGACACCCTTCGTGCTCGGCCCGATCGATCTTTCGATCAATGCCGGCGAACTGCTGTTCATCGTCGGTGACAACGGCTCCGGCAAAACGACGCTTATCAAGCTGCTCCTTGGCCTTTATGCGCCGCAGGGAGGCCGGGTCATACTCGATGGCCGGACGGTGACGGCGGAGATGCGCGACGATTACCGACAGCTCTTCACCACGATCTTTTCCGACTACTATCTCTTCGACGATCTCGCTTACGGGTCGGTGTCCGAAGAGGCCCTGCCGCATCTCCAGCGTCTAGGCATTGCCCATAAGGTGCGGGTGGAAGATGGACGGTTTTCGACGACGGATCTGTCGACCGGGCAGCGCAAGCGGCTGGCGCTGGTGCAGGCGTGGCTGGAGCGTCGTCCGGTAATCGTCACCGACGAATGGGCGGCGGACCAGGATCCGGACTTCCGCCGCGTATTCTACGAGGAGCTGCTGCCAGCCTTGAAAGCGCAGGGGCGCACGCTGATCGTCATCAGCCATGACGACCGCTATTTCCATGTCGCCGACCGGATCGTGCGGATGGAAAACGGCAGGATCGTCGCGGATGGCGTTTTACCGCGTGCACAGCTGGTTGAGGGCGGTTAAGGGAGACGGGACGAAGTTCATTCAATTGCCGGCGTCGACGACATGCCGGCGATGTTCGCCAGCCAGCCAGGTCCCCGCGCGGGAGCAAGCCAGCCAGCGGTCTGCGGTGCTGAAGGAAAGAATGAGACGATGATTAACGGAACTGGCGAGCCGATGGGCTCGAACCTGGGCGTCGGCGCCATGATGGCGGGGACGGTGCTGAAGGACACGATGGCTGGCGCGGATGGATCGCTGTTCGAGCTCGATGCGGTTGGCTATGCCATCCCCGAACGCGTGCTGCTGCAGCCGCTAACGCTCACGCTGCCGGCCTGCCAGGTGGTCGGACTGATCGGCCACAACGGCTCGGGCAAATCGACGCTGCTCAAGCTTCTTGCTCGGCAGCAGCCCGCCACGTCGGGCACCGTCCGCTTCGAAGGCAAGGCCTTGAAGGAGTGGGGCGATCGCGCCTTTGCGCGGAAGGTTGCCTATCTGCCGCAGCAGACGCCGGCGGCAGCCGGCATGCTGGTGAAGGAGCTGGTGGCGCTGGGGCGTTATCCCTGGCATGGCGCACTTGGTCGTTTCGGCAAGATCGACCGTGAGAAGGTCGATGAAGCCATGGTGCTTACGGACGTCGTGCCATTTGCCGATCGTCTGGTCGACACCCTGTCCGGCGGCGAGCGGCAGCGTGTCTGGCTTGCGATGCTCGTGGCTCAGGATGCCGAATGCCTGCTGCTGGACGAGCCGATCTCCGCGCTTGATGTGGCCCACCAGATCGAGGTGCTGTCGCTCGTGCATCGGCTGTCGAAGGATCGCGGCCTTGGCGTGGTGGTCGTGCTGCACGACGTCAACATGGCCTCGCGCTTCTGCGACGAGATCATCGCGCTGCATTCCGGCCGGCTGATCGCTCGCGGCAGCCCGCAGGACATCATGACGCCGGAATGCCTGCAATCGATCTACGGCATACCGATGGGCATTACCCGGCACCCCGACACGCAGCAGCCGATCAGTTTCGTGAAGTGAGCTGATTGGCTTGATATTCGGATCACCGCCGAGCCTGCTAGTCGAGCGCCAGCAGGCCGAGCGGCCACAGCGGCCCGATCGGGATGAGTTCGAAGACCATCATGCCGGCCTGGCCGAGCGGCAGTGCTTCCAGAAGCCTGTGGGCTTCGGCAACGTCGGTCACGTTCATCAGGAAAACCGCACCCTCTCCATCGGAGCGGGCGAACCATTGATCGATCTTGCCCGTCATTTGCAGGGCGAGCGTGTCGCGCGCCTCGAACGGCATGACCGGTCTTCGCGCTTCGGGCGTAGCCTTTTCAGTCCAGCGGCCAAGCGCCAGCAGGCGCGTCACCGGCACGTTCGAAAGGGTCTTCATGGTGGCGGGGCTGGGAGGGTTGGTGTTCACGACAATATCTCCTTGGCGACCAGCGCCGGTTCGTCCGATTGCAGCCAGTGTCCGGCTGTTATCGGATGAAAGCTTCCTTTCTTGAAGTGCGCCGCGCGCTCCTCGCCCATCGCGGTCGTCAGATAGGGGTCGTCAGTTCCCCAGATCACCTTTACCGGCATGTCGAGGGCGGCCAAGTCACCCAGCCGAGCGCTGTTGCGAGCTAGGGCGGCGTAGAAGCGCGCTGCCATTTGCGCGAATGCGGGACCGGCGCTCGGCTGCTTGATGAAGTTGTCGGCGATCAGTGGGCCGATGAAAGCCTCGAAATGCTGTCTTTGCGCCGGCGAAAGGCTGGCTGCGAACCGGCCCTGCTGCCATTTGAGCAACCAGCCGAATTGCTGCGGGTCAGTCGCGAAAACCTGGGCGAGTGCGGCAAGATCGGGATCGGCAAACAGGATGATCATCTCGGGCCAATGCGCGTGCCGTGAAGCATCGAAGGCGGAGTTGAGGATGTAAAGCCCCGCCATCTTGCCGGGATGAGCAAGGGCGAAATCAAGACCGACAATCCCCGAGGAGTCGTGGACGACCAATCCCACCTTGCCAAGGTTCAGGCCCTGAACGACCGCCTCAAGATCGCCCAGCTGCTGCTCGAAACTGTAGCTCGCGCCGATAGGTTTGTCGGAGCCGCCGAAACCAAGGAAATCAAAGAGCACCACCCGTCGACCGGCTGCGACAAGATGCGGGACCAGATCGTCGTAGATGCCAAGATGGTCGGGAAATCCATGCATCAGCACCAATGTCGGGCCGGCGCCGGGATAGTCGCGGACATAGACGTCGCCTTGGTCGCTTGGAATTCTGTGTTCGTCATAGCCCGTCGGATTGGTCATGGCGTCCTCCGTGAGGGCGCGCCGTTATGAGCGACCCTTTCGGAGGCGATTATCGATCCGGCTTCCTGAGGTGTATTGGATAAAGGCAACCAGGCGTTTTGAAGAATACCGTGTCCGCGGCGCCGCCTTCACCGGTGTCGCTGCCGCCAACGACCGGGGCTCTGTCCTTCGAAGCGCGCAAATACCCGGGTAAAATGGCTCTGGTCCACGAAGCCGCATGCGGCGGCGATCGCCGCCAGCTCCAGCCGCCCATGCAGCAGCAGTTCGCGGGCGTGCTCCACCCGTCGCCGCATCAGCCACTGGTGCGGCGTCAAGCCGACCGTCTGGCGAAACGCGCGGGCAAAATAGCCGGAAGACAGGCCGCATTCTCCGGCGAGCTCGGCGATGGTCGGATCGCCGTCGATATGGGCAATCATGTGATCGATGGCGCGACGAAGCTGCCACGGCGCCAGATGACCGATCGTCCTGTGCGAAGGTGGCCCCGCTCTGCCGTAGACCTCGGCGACATGGGCATGAAAAGCAAGGCCGATATGATCGATGAAGAGCGCGCTACGCTCGTTTCCTCGCTCGACACGATCAACCAGTGCCTGCGCGAGGCCGAGCATGACGGGATCATGAGCGCCCAGTCGCGACGTTTCCAGGCGCATGGCATGGCGTTGGCCGCAATCGAAGGCGAGCTCATCCAGGCTTTCCTGCGAGATGTAGAAGCGCAGGATATCGAAGGCGCCATGCAGCTCCGACACCGGGTTGCGGCCGAGATTGAACAGAAAGGTATCACCCACCGTGGCGGTGGCTGCGAATGTGTGCCGACCGTCGATCCAAAGATCTGCCGCGACCGGCCGCAGGACAACATGAAAGGAATAGGCGGCCTCGAAAGGCACGTCCCTGGCCCGGACATGACCGCGATCGCTGCGCAGGCGGGTAAACCCGATGGGGGCGACCGAAGCGGTGCGCGTCAGCAAGGTCGGAGCGGTACCGAGCTGGAAACGCTCGCCGATCACCGCGCCATCGTAGCTGCCGGTCACGCCGGATCTCCCATGCCGCGTATTGCCATGAAGCCCACCCCTTGGAAGAAAGCGCGAGCCTAGCACGGCCCGGGACCAATCGACAGGTATCTTTGCCCGATCGATCGAGGTCTTTTGAAGCTTCCAGCAGGACGGCGACGATGGGAGGTGCAGCAGGCCGCGCTATTCGGCGAGTTCGCGCATGACCTTGATCAGATCGGCCTTGCCTTCGAAACCGATGCCCGGCAGCTCCGGCATGGTGATGTGGCCGTCAATCACCTTCACGCCATCGGGAAAGCCGCCGTAGGGCTGGAAGAGATCGGGGTAGCTTTCATTGCCGCCAAGGCCGAGGCCTGCGGCGATGTTCAACGACATCTGGTGGCCGCCATGCGGGACACAGCGGGTGGGCGACCAGCCGAACTGCCGAAGCACATCAAGCGTGCGCAGATATTCGACGAGACCGTAGGAAAGGGCGCAGTCGAATTGCAGGAAATCCCGGTCAGGACGCATTCCGCCGTAGCGAAGCAGATTGCGGGCGTCCTGGTGCGAGAAGAGATTTTCTCCCGTCGCCATCGGAGCATCATAGAATTCCGACATGGCGGCCTGCAGTCCATAATCCAGTGGATCGCCGATTTCCTCATACCAGAACAGCGGATAGTGCCGCAGCATCTTGGCATAGGCGATGCCGGTTTCCAGATCGAAACGACCATTGGCATCAACTGCGAGCCGCGCTTCGGAGCCGATTTCTTCAAGTACGGCCTCGATGCGGCCCCTGTCTTCGTCGATCGACGCGCCGCCGATCTTCATCTTCACGACGGTATAGCCGCGGTCGACATAGCTTCGCATCTCCGCCCGCAGCGCGCCATTGTCCTTGCCGGGATAATAGTAACCACCGGCGGCATAAACGAAAACCTTCGGATTGGCTTCTATGCCCTTCATCTCGGCAAGAAGCCGGAACAACGGCTTGCCCTCGATCTTGGCGACGGCGTCCCACACGGCCATGTCGATCGTGCCCACGGCGACGGAGCGCTCGCCATGCCCACCGGGCTTCTCGTTCATCATCATCGCGGCCCAGATCCTGTGCGGATCGAGATTGGTGTCAGCGTCGTTCAGCAGGCTTTCCGGCGCCGCTTCGAGGATTCTGTTTCTGAACCGTTCGCGGATCAATCCGCCTTGTCCGTAACGGCCGTTGGAGTTGAAGCCATAGCCGACGACCCGGCGGCCGTCGCGAACAACGTCGGTCACGACAGCGACAAGGCTCGCGGTCATCTTGCTGAAGTCGATGTAGGCGTTGCGGATGGGCGAAGCGATGGGTTTGGTGACTTCGCAAACGTCGACGATGCGCATGGCGTGCTCCAAAAGGCTGAAATTCGAATTAGGCGGCAAGGTGAGACAAAACGCACCACCGGATAGACTCTTTATAGCGAGCAGAGAGCGCTTCGCTCCAATGCCGATTAGAGCACTATCAATGCCAATTCGGCATGGAAAGTCGAAGAATCTTGAGTGAAATGCCAGGAAATTGCCAATTTCGAGTTAATATCAGATAAGGTCGATGCCGATTTGGCATTATGGTCGGAGTGCAGCATGGATACTGCCTGGCTTGCTGATCTTCAGGCGCTGGCGGAGACGCTTAATTTTTCGCGCGCGGCTGAGAGGCGCAATATCACGCAGCCCGCCTTCGGCCGGCGGATCAAATCCCTCGAAGAGTGGTGCGGTTCTGTCCTCGTCGATCGCAGCACGCATCGGTTGCAGCTGACGACGGCGGGCGAACTCATGCTCGAGGCTGCCAACGACATCCATCGCCGGCTTGAGCGCGCGCGCCGCGACCTCGATCAATCCCGGGCGTCGATGTCGACACTGACATTTGCGTCGACGCATGCCTTATCCTTCATCTTCTTTCCGGAATGGATCCAGAATCTCGGGGCGGCGACATCGACGATGCCTATTCGGCTGCTCTCCGACAATATGAAGGAATGCGAAAAGATGATGCTGGAAGGGCGGGCGCAATTTCTTCTCTGCCACCATCGCGTCGGCGGCCGAGTTCAGCTGGACGAGAGGGAATTCAAGTATGTCGAGCTGGCGACGGACCAGTTGATCCCCGTGACCGGCAAGGATGCCGGAGGGCGGGCCTTGTATGACTTGCCGGGATCGCCAGAGGCTCCGGTTCCCAACATCGCTTTTGACGACACTTCAGGAATGGGTCGTATTCTCTCGGCAAGTCTTTCCGGTCGAGCCGGCGAACTCCATCTGTCGACCGTGGTGACCTCGCATCTGGCGATGGTGCTCAAGGCACTTGCAGCTGATGGCAAGGGCATTGCCTGGATACCGAGAAGCCTCGCGTTGGATGAGATCGGGCCGAACGGCCGTCTGCTTGTCGCCGGCGCCAACGAATGGGCCGTCGACGTCAAGATCGTGCTCTTCCGGCAGCGGGCGCGAATGGCGGACATCGCGGAGAAATTCTGGGATTTGGTTCACAAGAAATTTGCCTAGCGCCGATGCGGGATATTGCTGTTGTGACGGCGGTCGCAGACGCCCTTTGATTGCGGTCTCGTTGCGCGAGCCTCATAGTGGCCGCTGCCACATGTTTTTGATTCAGTCTCAAGTGGGAGCAGCGCATGAACGACCCGAAGTTTGCCGAATATCTCTCGGTCTTCGTTGACGTCGTGCGCGCCAAAAGCTTTTCAGGTGCCGCTCGCCACCGGTCGACGACGCCGTCGTCGGTCGTGCGGCAAATCGATGCCCTTGAGGAGGATTTGAAAGTCCGGCTACTCAGCCGCTCGACGCGGGCGCTGGCACTGACCGAAGCGGGGCAGCGGCTTTACGATCGGGCTTGCCGCATTCTCGATGATTTGACCGACATGCGGGCGGAGGTCACCGCGATGGATGGCGCCATCGCCGGCATGCTGCGCATTGCCTGCTTTCCGACCTTCGGCAAACGCTATGTCATCCCGGCGCTCGAGGCGCTGACTGCTGAGCATTCCGGGCTGAGCATCGAGCTTGACCTCACGGAGCGGCTTGCCGATCCCGTGCTGGAGCGTCTCGACGTCGTCATCCGTATTGGCGTGCTGACCGACAGCTCCCTGATCGCCACCAAGCTTGCGCCGCAGCGCCGGGTTCTTGTGGCGTCGCAAGCCTATCTCGATCGCTATGGCACGCCGGCGTCGCGCGAGGATCTCGCCTGCCACCGGCTTCTCGACAAGTTGCACGGCAATGATCTGCTCGGCTGGAAGGACGTCTTGGGCGTGGCCGTCCGCGATTTGACCGGGGCAGCCGATGCGTTCAGAAGCGACGATTTCGAGGCTTTGCGCGGAGCGGCACTTGCGGCCATCGGTATTGCTCTGCTGCCGACATGGGTCGTCGGGCCTGATGTCACTTCGGGAAGCCTGGTGATGTTGCCGATCGGCCCCGACGAGGCCGACGACCATGGTGGCATCTATCTCCTGCGCGCTTTGTCGCAACCCTCTGCGAAGGTAAGGGCGTTTCAGGAGGTTTTGCGCCGGGGCATCGGCGCGCCGCCGATCTGGGAGATCAAGCCTTAGCGCGAGCTCGCGCGCGGCGTTCGATGCTTGCGGCGAAAAGAGGGGTCTCGCGGCTGTTGTGGTCTCCCGAAGCCTGCTGGCGTGCAGCTTTCGCCTGCTCCAGCGTCTGGCCATGGGCTTCGATGAAGGCCAGGAAATGCTCGGTCGCGTTGGCATGCACGAAGTTGGTGTATTCGCAGCTGTTGTCGTCGATCTTCCGGACGCTCAGCTCCCAGATGACCTCTGTCTTCGTTCTGCCGTTCGCAGTGATGACGTCGGACTGGGACACCATGCGGCAAAGATGCGGTTCGGTGATTTCGCCGATATAATGCTGGACGACCAAAGCTGTGCCGATTGTCTCGACATTGATGGACATGCGCCGGCCATCATCGGTCCAGGTGATGCCCGAGGCGATGTGATCCGGCGGGCAGCAGCGTTGATATTCGGCTTCCGGCAGCGTGAACAGCCACTCCGCAATGTCGATCTGTTCGATCGGCAGATTGATGATCGCAGAAAATGAGGACTCGGAAAGGGTCAAATCGGTCATGGCAAGATCTCCGTTTTCACAATGGCGCAGGCTCCGCGATCGGCGATGCGCGTCGGTCGGGTTTCGTGCTACTCGGCTTTGCGTGTGCTTGGTGGCGGCCATGTCTGGCCGGCGAGGAGATGTGTACGACGGCCGCGGCTTCACGATAATCCGTTCATTGTGGGGAACGGTTTTGCGTGTCGCGCAAAAGCGACTTCCGCCTCAGCCGAGCGCGCTACCGCGAATGGTCATGCAGCGGCGTATCAATGCGAGCCACGGCGGCACGTGCAGCGTCGACACCGGTTTCGAAGGCGCCATGTGCCGTCGAGAACTTCTCAGCCGAGCATGCCTCGCCAGCAAAGAAAAGGCGCTCGTCGACCGCCTCGGCAAGGATCTGGCGTTGGCCCGCGCAGCCGGGGCGTGCATAGGAATAGCAGCCTCCGATGTTGATATCGCCGCACCAGCCCGACATCGCGACGGAGGACAGTTTTGCGGGGAAACTGCTGCCGAACAGCCCTGCGAGATCGGTCGAGGTGAATTCCCTCGCGGCTTCCGGGCCTGCTCTTTCAAGGTCTTCCGCAAGCTGGCCACCGAAATAGGCTTCGATGGCATTGGAGCCGAAGGGCCTGATTTGATAAACGACGCTGCCGCCTTCGCCATGCTTCCCGATGGCGCTCCTGTCGACCGGAAGATCGTCGGCGCCATCGACGGCGAGGAACAGTTTGTTGACTTTCCCGAGCGGCAGGCCGGCCGCGGCTGCCGTTTTAGCAGGAAGAGCCGGAAGGAATCTTATCCTTTCATTGGCAAGGACCGTGGTCGAAACGGTCACGATGACGCGATCGGCAGTCATTGTTCCGCGATTGGTGACGATCCGGACTTTGTTGTGATTGCGATGGTCTATGGTCTCGACGACGGTATCGTATTCGATGGGCAAAGAGGCTGCGACAGCCGATATCAGGGAGCCGTAGCCGGTGGGCGTCCTGAAATCCGGGCCGCGACCGGGATCATAATGTTGATAGTCCTCGATCGAGGACTCGGCGAGAGTGGCGCCGTTCAGCATATTGGTGACCATTTCGAAGCGCGGCCGCCAGTAATCGTCAAGCCGTGTTACGGCTGCCCAACTGGCGTCGGCCTTGCTGGTGTCGTAGTCTTCGACGCGCTGAAAAAAATCGGCCATCGCCCGTTGCGCGTCATCCTCGGCCGCTTTGTCGGCGACCAGACGGCGCGTCGGATCGTTCCAGGGCGCCGGTGTCTCGTCGATGACATAGCCGAGCTCGCGCGCCAGGCGCAGCCATAGATTGTCCCTCGAGCCATGGAACCATCCGCATCCAAGATCCACCGCCTGGCCACGGAGTTGCGGCGGCTTGACGCTCAGCGCCCGCCCGCCGGGCCTTGATGCAGCTTCAAGAACCCGGATGTCGAGATCTGGATGATGGGAGACGAGATATTTCGCCGCTGAAATGCCTGCCGCGCCCGCGCCGACAATCACGATTTGCATGCAGGCACTCCTTCGGGATGCGTATGCCGCCGGTCAAGTCTCGCCAGCCATGATGGGCTGGAAGGCCAGCTTTTCAGTGAGAATAGTCGCGGCTGCCGTCGGATGCCATATGACCTCACGCAGTTTCACGACGTTTTCATTACAGGATGCGGTCGTGTGGATCGGCTGCCGGCCCATTTCACCGGTGCCTGTAACCCGAGATATCCCTGGCTCGTCTGTCGTCGAAGAATTCCACTCGGCGCGACTACCTTCTCGCGAATATTTTTGCTAGTCTAATTTAGGGAAAAATTTAGGTGCCTTTCGGATCGGCTCCGCGTAGCTTTCATTCATTTTTTCGATCTCGTTACCTCGGCCGGCAAGTTCAGGCGATAAGCGCAAAGCGTTCTATTGGGGGAAACAATGCGGAAATCTGCGTCTTTTCTGGCGATCGCAGCTCGCGGCCGGCATTCTCTTGCATCTGTGGATATGGTCTTGTTCAGCCTGTTTTGGCTGCTGCTTCTTTCTGTCGGCATGGCGCATGCGCAGCAGCCGACGGATGCACAACGCAATGCCATTAAGTCTGCCTGCCGGTCCGATTTCATGGCGCAATGCTCGGGCGTCCAGCCGGGTGGCATGGCGGCGCTGACCTGCCTGCAGCAACATAGCGCCAGCCTCTCGCCGTCCTGCCAGAGCGCCGTCT